>JAHQVM010000071.1 GCA_019634365.1 Flavobacteriaceae bacterium
CCCCTTCGATACAGTCTTGCTGCAAAGCATACAACGTTACGGCACGGTACATGGCTCCTGTATCTACATAGAGATATCCTATATAATCGGCAATTTGTTTAGCTACAGTGCTTTTTCCAGTGGAAGAATGGCCGTCGATGGCAATGGTAATGTTTCGCATTATTGAAGGTCGATATTGAGTCCGAAGAAACTGGAAGCCGCTGCAGTGCTGTATTTAGAATAAGCATAACTCAACCGTAGTTTATTCAGTTTAATACCAAAGCCTGCACTTAATCCAGCAAACGAACGCTGTTCCAAGATACGAAGTTCTTCACTTCTACGAACGTTATATCCCAGACGAATGTTGAAACCACTTTCCGGGAAAAGCTCGATTCCAAAAATCATATGGCGAAATGCATTATCAATAAAATTGATCTTCTCTTCGGTAACATTCCCTTCCAAATCCCCTTGCTCCCTATTGGGATTGGAAAATGCAACATTCCAACGTTGCATGTTCTCCAAAGTAAAATGCCAGCGAATTGGAATGTTTTCCAAGGTCTGTGAGGCTCCAAAAACCAGTTCGAAGGGAAGCTTTTCTATGGTCACATCATAAGGAGTGAGCTGTGTACCTACATTACGGGCCACTAAGGCAAAATGGAGATCCCAATCTTCATACACATACATTAAACCTAAATCTACCGCCACACCAAAGGATGAATATTGCTCCAAGGTGGAAGAAATGAATTTTACATTGGCCCCAACGTGGAAATTGGTAAATGCCACATTTCGAGCATGACCAAAGGAAACGGCTACTTCGCCTCCACTAAAGCTGTTGGTGGCATTTCCTTGTTCGTCGTATCCATCGAAATTTCCGTAGTTGATGTAGGTTACCCCGGCATGCAATACCTGGGTTCTACGATCCCATAAATAGGCATAGGCTGCGGTTCCATAATTAACATCTCCAATGTAATTGTTGTAATTAATGGACAATTGATTGTCCATTTCAGGATTGATACTGGCCGGATTAAAAAGTCCTTGGGTAGGATCGTAATCGTAATTGGTCACCGTTTTTCCACCCAAAGCAGCTTGGCGAGGGGAATTGAGTAAGTTTAAGAATTGATAGGTCGCGCGCCCTCCTACCTGAGCAAATGTAGTAGTGGCAAGACATAGGGCAAATAAGAGAATCAGGTTTTTATTCATTAATCTGAAAACGCTTCCTTGAATTCTAAAACGAGTACAATGATAATTTATTTTTATCAGCTATAAAATGATTAAGGCCTAATGTTTTGGGTTGCTTCCTTAACATCAGGCCTTGATAATGTCGTGCGAATCCGGTTATAATTTCTTGGCATTTTTCACTTTTTGACCCGTGATGGCAAAATCCAGCACATCGCTCATTTCGGTAACATAGTGAAAGGTAAGTCCTTTGAGGTATTCCGGTTTAATTTCGGCCACATCGGTGCGGTTATCTTCACATAACAATATTTCCTTGATCCTGGCTCTTTTGGCAGCCAAAATTTTCTCTTTAATACCGCCTACGGGCAATACCTTACCCCGTAAGGTAATTTCTCCGGTCATTGCCAAACTCTTCTTCACCTTTCGCTGCGTAAACAAAGACACCAAAGAGGTAAGCATGGTAATTCCTGCGCTGGGCCCATCCTTTGGTGTAGCACCTTCGGGTACGTGAATATGAACATTGTATTTTTCGAACACCTCGGGATTGATCCCCAATTTCGGGGCGTTCGATTTGATATACTCCAAAGCAATGGTGGCACTTTCCTTCATCACCTTCCCCAAGTTCCCAGTCATGGTGAGCTGTCCCTTGCCTTTGGATAACGCCGACTCTATAAAAAGAATGTCCCCGCCTACCCTTGTCCAGGCCAAACCGGTTACCACCCCAGCCACATCATTGTTTTCGTATTTATCGCGTTCCAACTTGGGAGCTCCCAGAACTTCCACAATGATTTCGTTGGTTATGGTTTTCTCATAATCCTCTTCCATAGCAATCTTCATGGCGGCGTAACGCACCATTTTGGCAATCTGCTTTTCCAAGGTCCGCACTCCACTTTCTCGGGTATAGCCTTCAACAATTTTCTCAAGTTGCCGCTTCCCAATTTTAAGATCCTTGTTGCCAAGACCGTGCTCTTTTAATTGCTTCGGAAGCAAATGCTGCTTCGCAATCTCCACTTTTTCTTCTATGGTGTAGCCGGAAACATTAATGATCTCCATACGATCGCGCAATGCCGGTTGAATGGTTCCAAGGCTATTGGAGGTAGCGATAAACATCACTTTGGAAAGGTCGTATCCCAATTCCAAGAAATTATCATAAAATTCGCTGTTCTGTTCTGGATCCAATACTTCCAACATGGCCGAAGATGGATCGCCTTGACTACCTACCGAAAGCTTGTCGATTTCATCCAGCACAAAAACAGGATTACTCGTTCCAGCTTTCTTAATATTCTGAACAATACGTCCGGGCATGGCCCCAATATAGGTTTTACGATGTCCACGGATTTCGGCTTCATCCCTGAGCCCACCCAATGACATACGAACGTATTTTCTTCCCAAAGCCTCAGCAATGGACTTGCCTAAAGAGGTTTTACCTACGCCAGGAGGCCCATATAAACATAAAATGGGGGATTTCATGTCGTTTCTAAGCTTTAAAACAGCCAAATATTCGATTATGCGCTTTTTTACATCTTCAAGCCCATAATGATCTCGATCCAAGATCTTTCCTGCACGTTTTAAGTCGAATTGATCCTTACTGTATTCATTCCAAGGCAATTCCAGCAACAAATCCAAATAATTACGCTGAATGCTAAATTCTGCCACCTGCGGATTCATCCGCTGAATTTTCGAGAGTTCTTTATTGAAATGTTCGGCGACTTCTTTGCTCCATTTTTTAGACTTCGCACGACTTCGCATTTCTTCAATTTCCGCCTCGTGGGAGGTTCCCCCCAATTCTTCCTGAATCGTCTTCATCTGTTGTTGAAGGAAGTACTCGCGCTGCTGCTTGTTGATATCGGTCTCTACTTTGGACTGAATGTCCATCTTCAAGGAAAGCTTCTGAAGCTCAATATTCATATAGCGCAATGTTTCCAGAGCGCGGTCTTTTAGGTCATTGATCTCCAACAGTTTTTGCTTCTCTTCTACTGAAATATTAAGGTTGGAAGAAACAAAGTTGATCAAGAATGAATTACTCTCGATATTCTTGATCGCAAAGGCCGCATCTGATGGAATGGTGGGGCTTTCATTTATGATTTGAAGTGCCAAATCCTTGATGGAGTCTATAATCACACCAAATTCCTTGTTGTCGGGAGCCGGTCTGGCTTCAGAAACTTCTTTTATTGTTGCGGTAAGGAAAGGATCTGTTGAAACCATTTCAGAAACCTCGAAGCGTTTCTTACCTTGTATAATGACCGTGGTATTACCATCTGGCATTTTTAATACACGTAGTATTCTGGCTACAGTTCCAATACGGTTAATATCGTCGATACCCGGATTCTCCTTTTCTTCTTCCTTTTGGGATACCACTCCTATTACCTTCCCATTTTTATTGGTGTCGTTAATGAGCTTTATCGATTTATCCCTTCCGGCAGTAATGGGTATCACCACTCCCGGGAAAAGCACCGTGTTCTTTAGTGGAAGAATGGGCAAGGTTTCGGGGAGTTTCTCCCTGGCCATTGCGTCCTCATCTTCGGGGGTCATTAATGGAATTAATTCCGCATCTTCATTCAATTCCTGAAATGACAAACTGTCCAGGGTCTTAATTTTTGATTTTGCCATACGTTATCGTGAGACATTCTGTCATGCAATATATGATCTAGAATGCTTTGTTTCTTATCTTGTACACTAATTTTTTATTCAAACACTTAGAAACCAATCCATTTCAAAGGTTCTACACCTTATAATTGTCAATTGTTATGCCATCTATTAGTAATATATGATAAAAGATTTTCCATTTATGTTTAAAAAAATTTCCTCCAAGTGTAACAATTCAGAAAAAGGAATATCTATCCAATAAACCAATCACTTTTTTGACGCTAACCAAAAAAAATATAGAATCGTTACTCGTTCTTTGTCAAGATGGAAATAGGATGGCACAATTGGAAGTTTACAATCGCTATCAAAAAGCAATGTTCAATACGGCGCTTCGCATTGTAAAGGATACCGCCGAAGCCGAGGACATCATGCAGGAATCTTTTATTACCGCATTCAACAAATTGGATACGTTTAAAGGGACTGCCTCATTCGGTTCGTGGTTGAAGCGCATTGTAATTAACAACAGTATTGTGCAATACCGAAAATCGCAACGATTCGTGCATGTATCGGAAGAGACCATTAAGGAAGAATCTGAGATGGATTTTGAAAACGCCAACGAAGATTATTCCGCCGTGCGATCGCAACAGGTAATGCAATGCATGGATGGCCTCCACGAGAATTACAAGAACATCCTTTCCCTTCATTTTATTGAGGGATATGATTATGAGGAGATCTGTGAGATTATGGAGATTAGTTATGCCAATTGTAGAACCCTTATTTCCAGGGCAAAAGAAAGTTTACGAAAAAAATTAGTAGTAGCATGAAACAAAAAGACGACATCGATTTATTGTTCGAGAGATTAGAAGGAAGTTTTGACCTTCAGGAGACCCCAGACGGTCACCAGAAGCGATTCCTTCGAAAGCTCGAGGGCAATGAACAAGGCCACTCAAAGGCAACCAGTAGTAAAAGGTCTTGGTGGAAACCATTATCCATTGCAGCCTCTATCCTATTACTGGTTTCTGTAGGATTGCTTTTCCAAAAGGAAGACCAACCTGTAGATCCTTTGGCAAGTATTTCTCCCGAAATGGAGGAAACCCAATCGTTCTTTGTAACGGCTATTAACCAAGAATTGGAAACCCTTAAGAGTTTCGAAAACGAGGAAACCAAAACACTCATCGACGATACGTTAGCTCGTTTACAAACCCTTGAGACAGAATACGATTCTCTAAAATTAGATTTGGTAGAAAGCGGACAGGATAAGCGGGTGATCGCCGCAATGATATCCAACTTCCAAAACCGGATCGAACTATTACAACAGGTCATAGAGACCATAGAGGAAATTGAAACACTTAAAGCAAATCGAAATGAGACCACTATTTAAATTAGTATTAATAGCACTGCTTCTGCCTATGGCGGCAGTAGCAAGTGAAAACCCTAACTATAAGAAGGGGAAGTACACAAAAACAAAAACCCTAAATAAAGAATATACTGTTAACGCCAACGCTGGCCTTCGTGTTGACAATAGCTATGGAAATATAGATGTTGTTACCTGGAATGAGAACAGAACGGTGATCGAGGTTGTGATCACGACCAATGGAAACAACGAAGAAAAGGTACAGGACAAGTTAGACGATATCGATGTAGATTTCAGCGGTAGTTCTTCCATGGTAACGGCAAAAACTATATTCAAGGGACGCAAAAACAACTCTTGGAGCTTTTGGAAAAAGAACAACAATGTGCATATGGAAATTAATTACACCATTAAGTTGCCTGTTTCCAATTATGCAGACCTTAGCAATGATTATGGTGGCATAAGCATCAATAAGCTTGAAGGAAATTGCAAGATTAGTTGTGATTATGGGCAAGTGAATATTGGTCAATTAATGGCAGATAACAACTACCTTAGCTTCGACTATACAAACAATTCTACCATTGAATACATGAAAAGCGGTAAGATCAATGCAGACTACTCCAGCTTTACCTTAGAAAGGGTTGAAGATCTTGAAATCAATGCCGATTACACCAAATCCGAAATTCTGAATGCTCGCAACATTGATTATAATAATGATTACGGAAGAATAAGCATAGGCGGTGTAGAAAATATTACTGGACGGGGCAATTACATTCCCTTAAAGATTGAAGAATTGAAAGGCAACCTAGACGTAAACTCCGATTACGGTTCTGTAACCGTAAAGAAAATAGCAGCTTCTGCGGGCAATATTGCCATTCAGTCGGATTATGCTGGAATTAAACTGGCGTTCGACAGCGGTTATCACTTCGATTTCTACGTAGATCTTTCCTATGCTGGTTTGTCTGGAAAGGACGACCTAGAAGTAATGAAGTCTTCGAAAGACCACAGCAGCAAGTCCTATAGCGGATACCACGGAAGTAAGAATTCTGGAAATACTATTAACATAAACTCCGATTACGGCGGAGTATCACTCACCAAATACTAACACACAACAAAATGAAAAGATTAATTAGACTTAGCATGGTTGCAGCAGTCCTTATTGCTGGAGTGCAGGAAGCAACAGCCCAATGGGGTAAAAAAGTAGTCGGGAATGGTAACGTAACTACCCGAACGGTAAACACCGGCAATTATGATGCAGTAAAAGGTGTGGGATCCATGGACATTCATTTGGAAAAGGGATCTGAAGGAACCATCACGGTAAAGACCGATGAAAACATTCAGGACTACATCATCGTAGAAGTTAAAAACAATGCATTGGTAGTTCGCACCAAGAAGAACACCAATATAAGAACGAAGAAAGGAATCCATGTATATGTTCCGTTTCAAGACCTATCGAAGGTAAGCCTAACAGGTTCGGGAGATATCGATACCAAAGATCCCATTAATGCAGATGACCTTACGGTTAGTGTGACGGGTTCTGGAGATGTAGTGCTCGATGTTAGAAGTACAGTGCTAGAGGTATCTGTTACGGGTTCTGGAGATATTGAATTAACGGGAAGTACCGAGAATTTGGATGTGAGCATTAGCGGTAGCGGGGACTTTAAAGGTTTCGACCTTGATTCGCAAAATACCGAAGCTTCTGTTTCAGGTTCTGGAGACGCAAAGGTAGTTGCTAAAAACAGCATCAAAGCGCGTGTTAACGGTTCTGGGGATATTGTCTATAAAGGAAACCCCGAGAGAAGCGATACGAAGACTTCTGGGTCTGGAGACATTACTTCTTACTAGGCACTTAAACCATTCATCAAATCAAATAAAAAAGCCGCGGGTCCGTTCGGAACCGCGGCTTTCATTGTTTGACAAACAAATATTATTGTAAGGTAATCACAAAGTTACCGTTGGTAATCTCGTAAAGTGTAGGATCGATTCCGTTCGGATCCTGAGCCGTAAAGCTAAAGGAGCCTTCAACAATACCACTACTGTATTCTATACTTGAAATCGTTAGCGTACCTGGGTTGGAACTAAACAAAATGGAATTTCCAATATCAGGATTCAAAAGCCCTACTTTTTCATCACCAATCTCAAAAGAAGGTGACATGTCATAGGTTCCTACGGTAATGTCGTCCGGGAACTGAATGGTAAGACTTCTATTTTCATCTGTATTTATTGTTGTAATGGTAATTAAAGTAACACTATCCCCAAAAGGTGCTTCAGTTACCTCAATGGAGTTGGGCTCATATGGGAGTCCGTCGATTTCTGCAGTGAACACCGTCTGTGCTCCTCCACTTTCAGGAATAAAATCTACATTGAATTCACCATCAACCACATTCACAAAGAAAGGATCATCGGTAATTGGGTCATCTGCCTGGAAATTGAACGTAGCAGCTAGCTTACCTGTCAGTGAGCTAAACTCCAAGATATTGATCGTACCTGTATACGAAGTTAATGAGGCACCACCGGCACCGTCGTTATAAATAGCGATAAGATCCGTCCCGTCAGAAATCTGTGTTCCAAACTCGTAGGAACCTACTTCTAAATCCATAGGGATATCGATACGAACTGTGGCTCCATTGCCATCGGTCGCTATAACATTCAGCATATCAACACC
>JAHQVM010000007.1 GCA_019634365.1 Flavobacteriaceae bacterium
GGTCGAAATAAGACACGCCTTCAGAAACGCCATCGATAAACGGCTGAAAATTCTGCGATGGTACGCGTACCGTTACCCTTCGGAAAAACTGATTGTAATTTTTGCCCGATTCATCGTTTTGAACAAAGCCTTGGTATTGGGTCACCAACCCCATAATTTGCTGTTGGGTCTTGGCCAGATCTTCGGAAGAAAATTCGAGTTGGGCGGTTTTAATGATCTGTTGTTCTACCTGCTGTTTTGGCCGGCTTTGGTTGTAAGCGAGATTTGTTTCGGCTACTTCTTCTAAAACGTATTCTTCCATTTCGTCACCAACATTAAGATCAGGCGAGTAAGAAGTTTCTTTGCTGGAATTACTGGAACAGGCCAAGGCAAGGCCAAAAAATAATAGACTAAAAAATTTCATGACTAAATTGTTTTTAGCAGGGCCTTGATGGAGGAGGAGATGTGGGCGTACTGCGGTTTCTCTTTACTAATATACATAAAGAGTAGCGCAAATTTCTTGCCGCTTTGGGATTCCAACACATTTTTTTCGAGCCGGTAGGCTTCCCGCAACTGTCTTTTGATGCGGTTTCGGCTAACGGCCAATTTGAAATTTCGCTTGGGAACAGCAAAGGCAGCTTGATGATATTCGGCCGCATCCAATTCCAAATAAAGGAGCCGAACCGGAAATTTTTTGATCGATTTTCCTTCGGAAAATAACCGTTCGATCACCTTGCGCGATTTTAATTTTTCGTTCTTTCCGAATTTTTGACTCACGGGGTAAAGATAGAAATAAAAAAACCTCGCTTAATCTAAACTAAGCGAGGTGATAAATACCTAAAAAGTAAATTATTCTGCTACGTATGTGTTGTTTTCTGGCGCAATATCGGCCATTAACTTAGAGGGATCGATTTCCAAACGCTTCACTTTTTTCCCGGCAGGGATTTCAAACTCGTAGGTAGGATAGGCCCAAGCCCAGTCTCCCAAAAGGGTTCGATTTACGTCTGGTGTTGGATTGTCCTTTTCTCCACGCATCATCTGTAATGGAATGTAATAAGAGGCCTTGGTTCCGTCTTCGAATTCGGCATAGATATCTACGGGCATTCCCATTAGACCGATACGCTCTAAGGTAACCTTGGTCGTTCCATTTTCTTCTACCACACTTTGGATACCGTAATCGATCGTGTTCGTGGTTTGCATAAAATCGGTTAAATACCAATCCAGTTCCATTCCGGACACTTTTTCTGCCACTCTAATAAAGTCGTTCGGGGTTGGGTGCTTGAAGGCCCAATCTTTAAAGTATTGTTTAATGGTCTTGTCTAGGTTTTCCTTTCCAATGACATATCCCAATTGCGCCATAAACACAGCACCTTTGCTATAGGCGGTAATACCGTATGAACGGTTACTGGCATATCGATCGGCGTGTGTTGTAGCGGGTTGCTCCTGTCCGCTGGTCGCCAAGAAATTGTATCCGCGGTAGGATCCTGCAACAGGGTTCGCTCTGTTTTCTTCCATCACTTCATTTTCGGCCAAGGCAGAAATATAGGAGGTAAAACCTTCGTCCATCCATTCGTGTTTGGCTTCGTTGGTTGCCAACAAGAACTGGAACCAAGTGTGCGCCAATTCGTGGGCAGTAACCCCGAAAAGGCTTCCGAAGTTCCGCTCCCCGGTAATAAGGGTACACATGGCATATTCCATACCTCCATCACCTCCCTGAATCACGGAGTATTGTTTGTAAGGGTATGGTCCGATATGCTCATTGAAGTATTCCAAAAGTTCCGCAGTCTTGGGCTGAAGTTTTTTCCAATTTTCAATAATAGCTGGATTGTTCTTGTAATAAAAATTCAGCTCCACACCATTAGGACCTGCATAGGTATCATGAATATAATAGGGATCTGCCGCCCAAGTGAAATCGTGTACGTCGGGGGCATCGAACACCCATGTTTTTTTCCCGCGGCGTTTCTTGGGTTCTCCTTGAAGATAGCCAGTACCACCCACAATGTATTCCGCATCGATTGTAATACTCACATTAAAATCACCCCAAACCCCGTGGAATTCACGGGCAATATAAGGGTCTGCATGCCAACCTTGAAAATCGTATTCGGCCAATTTTGGGAACCATTGGGTCATGGATAGTGCCACACCCTCTTTACTATTTCGTCCACTTCTTCGAATCTGAATCGGGATTTGTGCATCCCACTCCATTTTCAAAACAGTACTCTGCCCAGGTTGTAATGGGGTTGCCAAATCTACTTCCAAAACCGTTCCGGCTACCGAATAATTAATCGCTGTTCCATCCTGAGTAAGGGAAGTGGGTTTAATATAACCTACTTCGGAAGGTGATAAATCTGCAATGCGACTTCCCACCCTTGGGTCGGGATCACCTATGGTGCGCGAACGAACATCCATTTCACTTCCTGGTTGAAAGGCGTTGAAATACAAATGATAGAAAACACGATCCAACACATCGGGCGAGTTGTTGGTATAAGTGATTTCCTGTTTCCCTTCATACTGCCACTTTTCAACATCCACATCGATTTCCATCTGGTAATCGACCTTCTGTTGCCAGTAGCCCATATTGTTTTGGGCATGTGCCATGGTAATGCACAACAAGGCCCAAAGACTGTTCTTTAGAAATTTCATTATCTAGACATTTTATCTGCCATAATTAAGGCATTATACAAATTCACCATTTTTCCAGATTTGGAAATAGTGCTGAAGTTACTCTGATTGGAAGAATCTCCTCCTAAAATGACTGGGGTCTTGGATGATAATCCACTGTTCATTAAAATTTGCTTTACTTCCTTGGCCGAAAGTTTTGGGAAGTAAGATCGTATGGTTGCTGCAACACCGGCTACAGCAGGCGCAGCCATGGAGGTTCCTTGTAAGAATTCGTAAGTGTTGAGGGGAGTGGTAGAATAAATTTTTACACCGGGCGCAAAAGCATCTACATTAGACACTCCGTAGTTGGAGAAATTGGCTACCATCTCACTACCATAGTCATAGTTCAGGGCTCCAATCGTGATAAAGGTATCTCCCATTTCGGCACCTGTACCTTTTTGGTCGTTGGGATACACTTGGATGGTATCCAGGTCGAAGGCTTCATTACCGGCAGCGTTTACGATAAGCACATCATTGTCGCTGGCATATTTAATAGCATCCCAAACCCATTCTGGATGTGGAGAATAGTACTTTCCGAAACTGGTATTTATTACCTTGGCGCCATTGTCCACTGCATAGCGGATGGCCAAGGCAATGTCTTTGTCGTACTCATCTCCATCAGGTACAGCACGAATCACCATAATTTCGGCATTATCGGCAACACCATTCATTCCAATGCCGTTGTTGCGGGATGCTGCGATGATTCCAGCAACGTGCGTTCCATGTGTGGCATCTTCTTCTTTAGGATCGGGGCCATCAACATCATTATTGCCATACCCTTTACTACTCATATTGTCTGGATCGTCTCCAAGCGCTACTCTAAAATTGGTTTCCATATTGAAATGGGAGGTAAGTCGCCCATCAAAATATTCCACACCACCATTAAGTTGCTCGATGACTTCAGGAACGGAATCGCCATAACTAAGCATTTGGGAAAGCATTCCGATTTGCTGTTGTTCTGCTTCTGAAGGATTTTGAATTCCCGCAAGATCTTTTTGGTTATAATCTTCTTTTCCAAGTTTTTCGCTCATGGCAGCATGCGCGGGTTTTATTTGCGCCAAAATCTGATTGTAACGCTGTAGGTTACCGTTCACTTCACCAAATTCTTTTTCGTATTCAGCCTTGGCTTTCTGATAGAGTTGGAAATCGGCACGATCGGCAGCCCCTACGGAAGCTTCTGTTTTTCCTTCGAACTTAGGGCCCAGTTTTTTGATGTAGCGCACGTACTCCATATTTTCTGCAACAATATCACCCAAGAAGTTCCAACCATGGATATCATCCACATATCCGTTCTTGTCATCGTCCTTTCCGTTCCCGGGGATTTCATTCTTATTGGTCCAAATGACATCTTTTAAGTCTTCGTGTTCAATATCAACACCACTATCGATGACCCCAACGATTACTTTTTCCCCTTTTCTTCCTTTCAGGATTTCATTGTAGGCACGATCCACACTCATTCCTGGAATGGTATCGGTCATTAAATCGGCTAAAGCCCAAGATTCCAATTGGGAATCGGTTAAGGGCGTTACTTTTAGTGGAAGGGTATCAATATTTTCTACTGGAGTTGACACTATGGGTGCTACTCCTCCTGTACAACCTGCCAATAAGGCTGCGGTTGCGACTGTAAACAAAGATGCTTTTACAAATTTCATTTCTAGGTATTTAATTTAAAATTTCGTCTAATGTATAGGTTTCGTTCAAACGAACTCCTTTTTCGGTATGTTTTACGGTAATGATCGGATTGTGCGCGTCGTGCTCCAAAAACAGATAGTAATTGTTGTCGGCGGCCGCCTTCAGAAACTTCTCTTTTTCGGGAAGGGTTAACAGTGGCCGGGTATCGTATCCCATCACAAAGGGTAAGGGTAAATGCCCGGCTGTGGGCAACAGGTCTGCCATAAACACGATGGTTTTATCCTTGTATTGAATGTGTGGAATCATTTGTTTTTCGGTATGCCCATCTGCAAAGAAGATGCCGAAATCCAATTCTTTCTTTTCAGAAAAATCCGCAATGGGATCGGAAACGAATTTCAACTGCCCACTTTCTTCCATGGGAAGAATGTTTTCTTTCAAGAAGGAAGCGCGCTCCCTTCTGTTGGGTTGTGTGGCCCATTGCCAATGGCGTTCATTGCTCCAGAAAGTGGCGTTTTTAAAAGCAGGTTCGTACCCGGTTCGATCCTTATTCCATTGTACACTTCCCCCGCAATGATCGAAATGCAGGTGTGTCATGAAAACATCGGTAATATCGTCTCGATGAAACCCCAGCGCTTTCAGCGAATCATCTAAATTATGTTCGCCCCAGGGATAGTAATAACCAAAGAATTTATCGCTTTGTTTGTTCCCCATTCCCGTATCAATAAGCGTAAGTCGATCGCCATTTTCGATAAGTAAACAACGAGCTGCGATATCGATCATATTGTTGCTATCGGCAGGATTGGTTCTGCTCCATAAGGACTTGGGAACCACCCCGAACATCGCGCCTCCATCCAACTTAAAATTACCAGCTTCTACAGGGTATAGATTCATAGGATGCGCAAAATACAAAAAGGCAGGGGATTGCGTAAAGATGTTAAGGCTTTATTAAGAATTCTATTAGAAGACTGTTAGTTATTCTACATTCTCATCCCTAAAGGAAAAGAAAATAAGTGTCAATAAAAGTATTTGGTTATTTTTATGATCCAAACAAAATCAAATGCTCGAACTGGCAGGAATTATTATACTGGGTATTTTGGCGCAATGGGTAGCATGGCGCTTTAAGATCCCAGCTATCTTACCGCTTATATTAATCGGTCTTTTTGTTGGGCCTATCTCCACATTGATTTCTGAAGACGGAACGCAGTGGATTCAACCCATTTGGAACGGGGAAGAAGGATTATTCCCAGGGGAAAGTCTGTTCTATTTTGTTTCCTTAGCGATTGGGATCATCCTTTTTGAAGGAGGACTTACCCTTCGTTTTGGAGAAGTGAAACGTGTGGGTGGAATTATCGGTAAACTAATAAGCCTAGGCTCTTTTGTGACTTTTATAGGTTGTGGTGTGGCTGCTCATTTTGTGTTGGATTTAAACTGGAAGATTTCCTTTCTATTCGCTTCATTGATTATCGTTACGGGACCTACCGTGATCACTCCTATTTTAAGAAACATTCCCTTGAAGAAAGACATATCTGCCGTATTGAAATGGGAAGGAATTTTGATCGATCCCATCGGGGCCTTGGTAGCCGTATTGGTTTTCGAGTTTATATCGGTTAAGGGAGATCTAGGATTTACCAAGCAAGCATTTATCGAATTTGGGAAGATTCTTCTCATCGGTTTCTCTTTTGGGATATCGGGAGGATACGCTTTGTATTTGGCCATAAAGAAAAATTTGATCCCCCATTACTTATTGAATGTGGTTTCCCTGTCTGTGGTACTGCTCATTTTTGTAGAGAGTGATGTCTTTGCCCATGAATCAGGATTATTGTCTGTGGTGGTTATGGGAATGTTCCTTGGAAATAGCGATTTGCCCAACCTAAAGGAGCTCTTATATTTTAAGGAGTCATTGAGCGTACTTCTTATTTCGATTTTATTCATTTTGCTTTCGGCAAACATTACCTTGGAAGACCTATATCTTGTAGCTAATTACAAAACAGCAATATTATTTGCCATTGTTATATTCGTTGTCAGGCCTATTGGAGTTTTCCTGAGCACCATAAATTCTCCATTAAAGACCAATGAAAAATTATTCATAAGCTGGGTAGGTCCTCGAGGAATCGTAGCCGCAGGTATCGCCTCTCTTTTTGGGAGTAAATTGGTACAAAAAGGAGTAGAGGGCGCAGAATATATTACGCCTTTGGTCTTTGCGGTGGTGTTGATCACGGTATTGTTGAACGCAACTACGGCCCGTTTTTTTGCTAAGATTGTTGGGGTTTTCCTGAAGAAGTCCGAAGGAATCTTGATTGTTGGAGCTTCTTTATTTCCAAGGCTGCTCGCGCAGTACCTACATGGCAATGGTAGGCATGTGGTTGTAATAGACAGCAATCAAGACAATGTAAAGCGCGCTAAGGAAATGGGCGTGGAGGCATTTTCGGCCAATGTGTATTCCGACACTCTAATAGATAATGTCGAATTGAGCGATGTGGGATATTTAATGGCGCTTACAGGCAATGCAGATATCAATCGCTATGCCCTTAATAAATACGAAAAGCAATTTGGGGAGAACGGGGCTTTCCGACTCATCACTCCAGAAGAATTGGAAGACCCAAACAATAATCCGGAACAAGGACTGTTTTCACATATAGACGATTTTTCATCGGTGAATAAAGTGGCCGAAGAATTTCCAAACATATTAGAAATGCCTTTGAACGATAAGGAACATTATGATGCGCTCATTGATCGTACCAATGTCACCAAAGAAAGTATTCCCTTGTTCGTAAAGGACCCCAAGGGAGACTTAAGAATCATATCATCGCACAATAAAAATGTGGATGATATTAAGAAAGGATTTTCTCTGGTTTATATTGGGAAGCCACTGAATGGAGAAGTGATAGAAAACAAAAACGATACAGATTGAAAACCCCAATTGCCTACGCATACCTAATTGCCTTTTTAGTAATTACACTTACCTCATGCAAGGATGACGATTCGCGAACTTGCAGGGAATGCACCAATGAGCAAACACCTGCCTTCGAATTGTGTCGTGAACCCAATGGCAATGCTTCCGTCAACGGACAGGATACTGGTACAGACTACGATGTTTACCTAGCCGACCTGGAAGAGGTTGGTAGCAACTGCAGCGGCTAGGCATCCAAACGATTTCATCTTAATTTTAATCTAAGCCGATTCTTAGACTTGCTGAAAATGTAGTTCTGTCGGTAATGAATAATGAATTGTTCACCGTGGTCTTCTCGCCTTCTTCTGGTTTAAATTGAATACTGCTGTATTCAAACAGATTGAGGAGTACGCCCACACCTATATTTTCATTTAGTTGAATTTCAACCCCTCCGTAGACGTTGGCGACAATCCCAGAGGTGTTCTGCTTAAATCCAAATGCATCGACACTACCAAAGGAATAACCCGTATTAACACCGCCCAATAGTTGTGTGTTTCCATTTGCCAAGGGCACTCGGTATTCGGCCGACGGACCTATAAGAAGTTGAGTGGATTTTATATCGGAATTGGTGAGCGATGTGGTTTTAACAGTGGCCTTTGGGCCTATATAGAACGGATTGTTGAACAAGGATGTCACATAAAAGAAAACCCCAGCAGCTCCAACGATCTCTGTTTCTTCGTCCTTGGCAACACTCACGCCCACATTGGTATCCACAAAGATGTCACGATGATTGATGTCTTCATCCGGTGAAACATAACTGCCGTCTTCGGTTTTCGGTTTTTCAGGACAGCATTCTAGTTTGTGCCGTTTGTATTTGGCTGAAGTCACTTTTCCGAAACGTACGCCAAACCCAACGATGTTGAAATGATCATTGGCATATCTGGAGTAGGGCCCGGCAACTTTTCCCCTGTAGTGATAAATAGCACGTTTTACATTATGCTTGTTCTTTTCGTTGCAGGGGCATTCAATGTCTATTTCTGTGGTTATTTCCCATTCAATGGATAGAAAGTGTGGGCTTCTGTTGTACCCTTGCTTCCATTTCAAAGGTTTTATATTAGTTCTTGCAATGACTTCACACCCTTTGTGCTTGACGGTGATGGGCTTCAAATCAATTCCCTTTTTATAGAACCGCTTTGCCTTCTCATAATACTTTTTGATCATTCGTTGTTGGTTCGATGGAATATCTTTGTAGGGTTTAATCAAAAGGCCACGGCCGAACTCCTGTAGTGTTTCGGAAGTGCTGAAAACCTCAAAGGCGATGTGGCCATATTTACCCATGATTAAGTCTTGGGGCAAGTTGATGGTATCCATGATGCGATTGATTTCTTTGGCCAAAACTTCCTTGGAAGCGACCAATTTTTTTCTAGGTATTGATTTGAGTATTTTGGAGGCATCGCAGGTTTTGGGTTTCACCTTTTCCTCCTTTGCATTCTTAAGGATATTTAAAATGGTAGTGCGAAGGTTCTTTCCACTTTCCACCCTTGGGTTTTCCCTTTGCGCATGAAGACCCTGGAACGAGATGAATATAAGCGCCAGACACAGCGCCTTTGCAATTGAAGTTTTCATTGTTTAGAGTTTTAGTTGCCTAAATATTCCTCTAAACACTTATATATACAAAAGAATGGGACGAGTGACGATAAAAGGTTGACGAATAACAGAAGCCCAGGAATCCATCATTGCCATACAACAAGGGTCCTAAGCAAGTAAATGATAAATGCTAAGTATGTTTAGTCGTTCAGCTTAAGAACTGCCATAAATGCTTCCTGCGGAATTTCAACATTTCCCACGGCACGCATGCGTTTCTTACCCTTCTTCTGCTTCTCCAGAAGTTTACGTTTACGGGAAATATCACCTCCATAACATTTGGCGGTAACATCTTTCCGCAATGCCTTTACGGTTTCACGTGCAATAATCTTGGCACCAATGGCCGCCTGAATCGGGATGTCGAACTGTTGCCGTGGAATGAGCTGGCGAAGCTTTTCACACATTTTCTTTCCAATATCGTACGCATTGTCTTGGTGCAATAATGCGGAAAGGGCGTCTACGGTTTGTCCATTTAATAGTACGTCCACTTTCACCAATTTCGAAGAGCGCATCCCAATAGGACTGTAGTCGAAAGAAGCATAGCCTTTGGAAACGGTTTTTAGACGATCGTAAAAATCGAATACGATTTCTGCCAAAGGCATATCGAACATCAATTCCACACGTTCGGTGGTAAGGTAGGTTTGGTTGGTAATCTGTCCCCTTTTTTCAATACACAAGGACATTACGGGACCTACGAAATCGGCCTTGGTAATAATGGTCGCCTTTATGTAGGGTTCTTCAACACGATTTAGGGTAGAAGGTTCGGGTAAATCACTTGGGTTATTTACCAGGATGACATCATCGGGTGCTCGGTTGGTGAAGGCATGGTAGGATACGTTGGGAACCGTTGTAATTACGGTCATATCGAACTCACGCTCCAAACGTTCTTGAATGATTTCCAGGTGCAGCATTCCCAGAAATCCACATCGGAACCCGAAACCGAGTGCTGCCGAGCTTTCAGGTTGGAAGACCAAGGAGGCATCGTTCAATTGCAGTTTTTCCATTGAGGCTCGAAGTTCTTCGTAATCTTCAGTATCCACCGGATATATACCGGCAAACACCATGGGTTTCACATCTTCAAAACCTTCAATGGCATTTTCGGTTGGGGTTTTAGCATCGGTAATCGTATCACCCACTTTTACTTCGCGAGCATCCTTAATACCTGTAATCAAGTAACCCACATCCCCGCAAGTAATTTCTTTCTTCGGGGTTTGTTTTAGGTGCAAGGTTCCTACCTCATCGGCAAAATAGTTTTTGCCGGTTGCCACAAACTTGATTTGCTGCCCTTTCTTTATAGACCCATTCATAATACGGAAATAGGTTTCCACACCACGAAAAGGGTTATAAACGGAATCGAAAATCAGAGCCTGCAGTGACTCATCTGGATTTCCTTTAGGAGCTGGGATTCTATCGATAATGGCAGTAAGGATCTCTTCAATCCCAATACCAGTTTTCGCACTGGCAGGAATTACCTCTTCCGCATCGCAACCCAAAAGGTCAACAATATCATCGGTCACTTCCTCGGGATTGGCAGAAGGCAGGTCTACCTTATTAAGGACCGGAATGATTTCGAGATCATTCTCTAGGGCCAAATACAAGTTGGAAATGGTCTGCGCTTGTATACTTTGTGCTGCATCCACTACCAAAAGGGCTCCTTCACAAGCAGCAATGGAACGGGAAACTTCGTAGGAGAAGTCTACGTGCCCAGGAGTATCGATAAGATTTAATATATATTCTTCACCATTGTGGGTATAGTCCATCTGAATGGCGTGGCTCTTAATGGTAATACCACGCTCACGCTCCAGATCCATATTGTCCAAAAGTTGGTTTTGTGCTTCACGTTGTGTCACCGCTCCTGTAAAATCCAAAAGGCGATCTGCCAAAGTACTTTTACCATGGTCGATATGGGCAATGATGCAAAAATTGCGAATGTTCTTCATAGGTTCGTTCGTCCACCAATTAGGCCGCAAATATAGTGCAATTTAACTGCTTTTTTATTGAAATCTAGCCTATTGTTTCGCCCTCAGGGTGTAGGGTCATTTTAAAGATGCCCGAAATTGCCTTATGAAAGATTGCTAATTTGAGTATTTTTGCATCGACTATGGTAAAGATAGGAGACATAGAGGTTGGAGCATTTCCGTTGTTGCTTGCGCCAATGGAAGATGTAAGCGATCCACCGTTCCGCGCATTGTGCAAGGAACAAGGTGCCGATGTGGTATATACGGAGTTCATCTCTTCTGAAGGTTTGATTCGTGACGCTGCCAAAAGTGTCATGAAGTTGGATATCTACGAGAAAGAACGTCCGGTTGGGATTCAGATTTTTGGTGCTGTTTTGGAGTCCATGTTGCGCAGCGTGGAAATCGTGGAAGCCAGTGGGCCGGATATCATTGACATCAATTTTGGCTGTCCCGTAAAAAAAGTGGTGAGTAAAGGTGCCGGAGCGGGAATCTTGAAAGATATCGACCTCATGGTGAAGCTAACCGAAGCCATGGTAAAACACACCAAATTACCAGTAACCGTTAAAACGCGTTTGGGATGGGATCACGATTCCATAAAAATCGTTGAGGTAGCAGAAAGGCTTCAGGATGTGGGTTGTAAAGCTATTTCCATCCATGGTCGCACCAGAGCCCAGATGTATAAAGGAGATGCCGATTGGGTACCGATTGCCGAAGTGAAGAATAACCCTAGAATGCACATTCCCGTATTTGGAAATGGTGATGTAAATTCACCAGAGCGTGCCAAAGAAATGCGTGATGTCTATGGTTTGGACGGTGCAATGATTGGTCGGGCTAGTATAGGCTATCCTTGGTTCTTTCGGGAAGTAAAGCACTATTTTGAAACGGGCACCCACTTAGCCCCGCCTACCATGGTAGAACGTGTGGAGGCTGCGAGAAGGCACCTGAAAATGTCGATCGATTGGAAGGGAGAAAAACTAGGGGTTTTCGAAACCCGCAGGCATTACACGAATTATTTTAAAGGCATTCCAGACTTCAAGAAATACCGAATGAAAATGGTAACCAGCGATGATTCCGCTTCAGTCTTTGAAGCCTTTGATGAGGTGCTGGAGAAATTCGGGGATTTTCAGTTTGCTTAATCCAACAGCTTTTCAGTCACTTTTAAGGAGGCGACTTTCGACGCCAAAGCTCCCAGTGCAGTAATGGTAGTTAACACCAACAGCAGGTTGAGCACATTAAACCGAACGGGATACGCCAATGTGGGTGTTATGGGCACAAACCCAAACCACAGTTGGAGCAAGACAGCTACGGCACCCAGAAAAAGTCCAATGGTAACGCCCAAAAGGGTCATCATTAAACCGTTGTAAAAAAAGATTCGCCGTATTTCCCGAATGGTTAAACCCAAAAAATAGAGGGTTCTAATGTTGCCCCTTTTTTCTAGGATCACCATTATTATGGTTCCTGCCAAATTGAAAATGGCTATGGCCGCTATGAGGCTCAGGAAAAAATAAACGAAAACATATTCGGCGTTCAACATTTTGTAAAGAGCATCATTCTGTTGAATCCGATTCTTTATAACCACCTCTTGGGGAAAGAGCCCAGATAGTTGAGTCACGATATTTTCTTCCGCAATCATTGGATCGAGTTTGAACTCCAAATAGGAAACCTTCAGGGAATCCAATCCCAGTAAATCCCTGGCAAAGGGCAGGTCCGAAAAAACGTATTTGCTATTGAGGTCATCATTGATTTCGTAGACTCCACTGGAAACGACCTTTCTTTTGGAAAAAGCGGAAGAAGGATCCAAAATATTGATCTGTCCAGTTCCCGGCTTAGGAACATAAACCTCCAATAGATTGCCATAATCCCTAGGGGGTAGCGACAATTTGCTCGAAATTCCATACCCTACCACCACCTCATCCTGATGGGGAATCAACCAATCTCCTGCAAACAAGATACTATCGGTGGGGATTACATTTTGGTATTGGGTATCGACTCCTTTAATATAGGTGATGTGATTTTTCCCTTTGTATTGCAGAAACACGCGCTCTTCAATAACCTTGGATACAGCCTCGACCCCTTCTACTTCTTGCAACTGCAGGAATTGTTCAGGTGTAATGGCGAGGGTTTTGCCCTTGGCGGGGCTTATCTTAAGGTCGCTGTCGAAAACATTGGTGAATTGCAGGGCAAAATGTTTCAACCCTGAAAAACCGGAGAGCACAATGAACAAAGCCATAGAACCCAAGATCACGGCTACCACGGCTATTCCCGAAATGATATTTACGGCGTTGCGGTTGCTTTTGGAAAACAAATAACGCTTGGCTATGTAGACGGGATACCTCAAAAAAACCTACTTCTTTTTGCGTTGCTCGAGGAGATCTGGATCTTTAATGGGATTTTCCTCCCCTTTAACAGCTTGTTCGATGCGGTCGATATAATCGAGCGAATCATCGTTGTAAAAACTGAGGTCTGGCATTTTTCTTAGCTGGTCCTTGGTAAGCTGGGCCATTTTATGCTTTATGGAAGGGGTAATGGCATTGATTTCACTCACGATGGTCTCGGCCTTTTCCGAAGGAAAAACACTTACATAGACCTTTGCGATCGAAAGGTCGACCGTTACATTAACCTTGGAAACGGAAATAATGATGCCCATCTGTCCAGCTTCCCGCAACATATTCTGTAATAAGGAGGAAAGGTCCTTTTGTAAGACCCCTGCGATTTTCTTTTGCCTATTGCTCTCTGTCATGCTGCAAAAATACTATAATTAATTAGGAATGAGCTAAAGGTCATCCCCTTGGGTTTTGTAATTTTGAAAATTAAGAACGAATTATATTTCCATGAATAAGATTGAACATATAGGTATAGCCGTTAAGGATTTGAAAGCTGCCAATAGTGTCTACGAAAGTCTATTGGGATACGAACATTATAAAACCGAAGAGGTAGCCGGTGAAGGGGTTACCACCTCTTTTTTTAAATGTGGCGAGAGTAAGATAGAGTTGCTCGAGGCCACCCGCGAAGACAGCCCGATTGCTAAGTTCATTGAAAAAAGGGGTGAGGGGATCCACCATATTGCCTTCGCTGTAGACGACATCATAGCAGAAAAGGAACGGCTGAAGGAAGAGGGTTTCAGGGTTCTTAACGAAGAACCCAAACGTGGTGCGGACAATAAATGGGTGGTTTTTTTACATCCTAAGTCGGCTCATGGCGTATTGGTAGAGCTTTGTCAGGAGATAAATCAGAAATAGTTTTGCTAAAATTATAAAGTATTATACCTTTGCCGCTCGTTTTTTCTGTATGTTGAACAAGCGCTCAGAAAGTTCGAAGGTCCCATAGCTCAGCTGGTTAGAGCACCTGACTCATAATCAGGGGGTCCTTGGTTCGAGCCCAAGTGGGACCACAAATTTTTTGGAAAGAAGACAATTTAATTGAAAAAAAGCAGTTAATATTTTTTTGATAACTTCAATTTTACTTTGTTGTTTAAAAAAAATTATTACATTAGCCGATGTATATGCGACCCCAAATCGTAACTATAGCAACCTTAGTGCTATTTCTTGCAAATAGTACATTAATGCTTGGACAATCTAAAGGCAAAGATGCTGGACCGCCAGAACCTGCCTTAAGAACCCCGGGTGAACTTCCTATTGACAGCGGTTTCTACATCTTACTTATTGCAGGAATTATTTACGGAGCCTACGTGCTTTTACAGAAAAGAAAGGCTAAAAATATCCTTGACTAAGCCGCTTTAGGTATTTTCCAATAACATCAAACTCCAGATTTACCGAGCTTCCCTTTTCAATATTTTTGAAGGTGGTATGATTGTAGGTGTACGGTATTATAGCCACACTAAATTCGTTTTCTTTGGAATTTACTACGGTAAGACTTACACCGTTCACTGTAATAGACCCTTTTTCAATGGTTACATTGCCAAAAGAGGTGTCATAGCCAAAAGTAAAGACCCAGCTACCATCCATAGTATCTACCGATAAACAAGTTCCCATCTGGTCCACATGCCCCTGAACCATATGCCCATCCAGTCGATCCCCTAATTTCATGGCCCTTTCAAGATTTACAAAACTTCCCACCTCGAGCTCGCCCAAGTTGCTTTTGTCCAGGGTTTCCTTAATGGCTGTGACCACGTATTCGTCGTTGTGTATTTCAACCACGGTAAGGCATACCCCATTATGAGCAACACTCTGATCGATTTTCAATTCTTGAGTAATGCTGGATTTAACGGTTATATGAAGGTTCTCGGTTTCTTGTGCAAGGGCGGTTATTTCCCCAATAGTCTCGACAATTCCTGTAAACATGAATTAAATGGGTTACATTTGTGCTACAAAAATAATACATTAATAAGTAGTGACATCCATGTCCAAAAATGAAAAAATTGTAGTCGGAATATCTATTGGCGACCTAAATGGGATTGGCAGTGAGGTGGTATTAAAAACATTTCAGGATAGTAGAATGCTGGATTTTTGCACCCCCGTTATTTTCGCTTCGGTAAAACTGATGTCTTTCTTCAAAAAAAACTATGGTTTGGAGATGAACCTACATGGAATCGATAATGTATCGGGCATCGTGCACAAAAAGATTAACGTACTTAATGTTTGGAAAGAACCTGTAGATATTGATTTTGGCAAGGAAGACCCCAAAATTGGGGCGTATGCTGTCAAGTCATTGGAGGCGGCAACCCGAGCATTGAAAGCGTCGCAGATCGATGTTTTGGTTACAGCACCCATTAACAAGAGTAATGTGCAGTCTGATACTTTCAAATTTCCAGGCCATACCGATTATTTGGCTCAGGAATTGGGCGGAAACAGCCTTATGCTCATGGTAACAGAAGGCCTTAAAGTTGGGCTGTTAACGGACCATGTAGCGGTAAAGGATGTTCCAGGAACCATTACACGCGAGCTGGTTGAAAAGAAAATCAATACCATTCATAAGACGTTGGTTGAGGACTTTGGGATTGTAAAGCCTAAGATTGCTGTATTAGGAATAAACCCGCATAATGGTGATAATGGGGTTATTGGTGATGAAGATGACACCGTTCTTAAACCGGCCTTGGACAATATCCGGAATAATGGTAAAATCGTGATGGGACCCTACGCAGCAGATAGTTTTTTCGGATCTGGCAACTACAAGCATTTTGACGTAGTCATTGCATCCTATCATGATCAAGGGCTCATCCCCTTTAAGACACTGTCTTTCGGAAAAGGGGTGAATTATACGGCAGGATTGAGTAAAATTCGCACGTCTCCTGACCATGGAACGGCCTACGATGTGGCTGGCAAGAATATGGCCAATGCCGATTCTTTCAAAGAGGCGGTCTTTGCGGCGCTTCACATATATCGCAAACGCCGTGATTACAAGGCTTTTTCAGAAAACCCCTTAAAAACCAACCGCAAGAAATTAGCCCCAAAAAAGAATTCATAATTCGAATTGGGAAATTAAAATATTTTTTATCTTTGCAGCCGCCTTATTCGTAAGGGGATAGCAAAATTTAGGTGTGATTATGAAGGAAATGAAAGAATATACCATTCCTTTTGTAGGATTAAAAGTCGGGGAACACGCCTTTAAATTTGATATCGAAAACACGTTCTTTGAGCATTTCGAATACGACGAATTTAATGATGTCAACATCATTCTGGATGTAGCACTGAATAAGAAAACAACATTGCTGGAGTTTTCGCTGCGATTTGACGGGAAGGTTAATGTAAATTGTGACCTTACCAATGAACCCTTCGATCAACCTATTGAGGGCGATTATCATTTTGTGGTTAAATTTGGTGAAGAATACAATGATGAGTTGGAAGATATTTTGATCCTTCCCCACGGAAGCTATCAGGTAAATATCCAACAGCAAATCTATGAATCCATTGTGCTTTCTATACCTGCACGGAGGATCCATCCAGGAATTGAAGACGGTACATTGCAAAGTGATATACTCGAAAGGCTTGAAGAATTGAGCCCAAAGGAAGAAAAGGAGACCGAAGAGGAAACCGATCCAAGATGGGACGACTTAAAAAAACTATTAACGGATAAATAAGATAAGTAATGGCACATCCTAAGAGAAAAATCTCTAAAACTAGAAGAGATAAAAGAAGAACGCATTACAAAGCCTCAGCTCCAAAAATAGCTACAGATCCAACGACTGGAGAAGCTCACCTATATCATAGAGCTCACTGGCACGAAGGAAAACTATACTACAGAGGTCAGGTAGTAATTGATGCAACCGAAGAGGTAGAAGCATAATTACAGATACATAAAGACGTTGAACTCTCACGATCCCAGTTTGGATGTGGGAGTTTTTTATTAGCACTCATCGTAGGTCAAAAACGAATAATTTTTAGGTTGTTTTTGATTAAAAATTAGTAATTTTCACTCCTTTTTAAAGGTTTTTTGCCTTGTTTAGTGAATTTTAATTCGATTTTATGAGTAAAATCACAGCGGCGATCACAGCTGTAGGGGGCTATGTCCCAGAGTATGTTCTCACCAACCAGATTCTGGAGACGATGGTGGATACCAACGACGAATGGATCGTTACCCGAACAGGGATCAGAGAACGGCGCATTTTAAAAGAAGAAGGAAAAGGGACTTCGTACCTGGCTATCCAAGCGGCAAAAGACCTACTGGAAAAAAGCAATACGGACCCCAAAGATATCGATATGGTGATTTTGGCAACAGCCACACCCGATATGCCCGTAGCAGTAACTGGCGTTTACGTTGCCTCAGAGATAGGAGCCGTAAACGCTTTTTCATATGACCTTATCGCAGCCTGTTCCAGCTTTTTGTTTGGAATGTCAACAGCTGCTAAGTACATCGAATCTGGCCGATACAAGAAAGTGCTTCTTATTGGTGCCGATAAGATGTCTTCCATTATCGACTATGAAGATAGGGCGACTTGTATCATCTTTGGAGATGGTGCAGGAGCAGTACTCTTCGAACCCAACGAAGAAGGTTTTGGAGTTCAGGATGAATTCCTTAGAACCGATGGGGTGGGAAGACCCCACCTAAAGATTGATGCTGGAGGGTCTATCCTCCCGGCTTCTGCAGAAACGGTAGCCAATAAACAACACTATGTTTTTCAGGACGGAAGGACCGTATTCAAATTCGCCGTTTCCAATATGGCCGAAGTAAGTGAAAAGATCATGGAACGAAATGGTCTTTCTGGCGATGATGTGCACTGGCTTGTGCCACATCAAGCCAATAAGCGAATCATCGATGCCACGGCAAACCGAATGAATCTTCCTGAAGAAAAAGTGATGATTAATATTGACAAGTACGGAAATACCACTTCGGCAACATTGCCGTTGTGCTTGAACGATTACGAAAAACAGCTCAAAAAAGGAGACAATATTGTATTTGCTGCCTTTGGAGGAGGATTTACCTGGGGTTCACTTTATCTAAAATGGGCCTATAATTCTAATTAAACTAGACCAATCAACAAGAACATATTATGGAATTAAAAGACATTCAAAACCTTATCAAGTTTGTAGCCAAGTCTGGCGCCAGCGAAGTAAAACTTGAAATGGAAGATGTAAAAATCACCATTAGAACGGGAGAAGGCGGAAAAGCCGAAACCACATATATCCAACAAATTCCCGCCATGCCAACACCAGCGCAACCAGCGGCGGCTGCAGCACCGGCACCGGTTGAAGCGGCACCTGCAGCAACACCTGCGGCAGAAGCAGCCCCAGCAGAGGATGACTCGAAATATGTGACCATTAAATCCCCAATGATTGGAACCTTTTACAGAAAACCTTCCCCAGATAAACCTGTTTTCTGCGAGGTTGGAGATACTGTTGCCGTAGGAGATACCCTATGTATTATCGAAGCGATGAAACTTTTCAACGAAATTGAAAGTGAGGTTTCCGGTAAAATCGTTAAAGTGTTATTAGACGATTCTTCTCCAGTAGAATACGACCAACCATTATATTTAATAGACCCTTCATAAGTTCTAATTCCTAATTCTCAAGCTCTTCCATTCATTAGAATAGGTGGAGTGCGGAGTTTTAAATTACCAACATTATGTTTAAGAAGATACTTATTGCCAATAGGGGGGAGATAGCGCTGCGCGTGATCCGTACCTGCAAGGAAATGGGAATTAAAACGGTGGCCGTTTATTCTAAGGCCGATGAAGAAAGTCTTCACGTGCGATTTGCCGATGAAGCCGTTTGTATTGGACCCGCTCCCAGTAGTGAAAGCTATTTGAAAATTTCCAATATAATTGCTGCTGCAGAAATCACCAATGCAGATGCCATCCACCCAGGATATGGATTCCTTTCCGAAAATGCCAAGTTCTCCAAGATTTGTGATGAGCACAATATTAAGTTCATTGGGGCGAGTGCAAAAATGATCGACCAAATGGGAGATAAGGCCTCGGCCAAAGCCACCATGAAAGCTGCAGGCGTACCCTGCGTGCCCGGTAGCGATGGTGTCATTGAGGATTTTGAGACCTGTAAAAAGATTGCCATTGAAACTGGATATCCCGTGATGCTTAAAGCAAGTGCCGGTGGAGGAGGAAAAGGGATGCGAGCCGTTTGGAAAGAAGAAGACCTTCAAGAAGCTTGGGAAAGTGCCAGAATGGAGAGTAAAGCTGCCTTTGGAAATGATGATATGTACATGGAAAAACTCATCGAAGAGCCAAGGCACATCGAAATCCAGATCGTTGGGGATAGCAACGGAAAAGCATGCCATTTAAGTGAGCGTGATTGTTCGGTACAACGCCGACATCAAAAATTAACAGAAGAAACCCCTAGCCCTTTCATGACCGACGAATTGAGAGAGGCCATGGGAAATGCCGCTATTAAAGCGGCCGAATATATCAAGTACGAAGGTGCAGGAACAGTAGAATTTTTGGTAGACAAACACCGGAACTTCTACTTTATGGAGATGAATACACGTATCCAGGTAGAGCACCCCATTACCGAACAGGTAGTGGATCACGACTTGATCCGTGAGCAAATCCTTGTGGCAGCAGGCGTGCCTATTTCTGGTAAAAATTACTATCCTTCTCTGCACTCTATAGAATGCCGAATCAATGCTGAGGACCCGTATAACAATTTCCGCCCATCACCGGGCCGAATCACAACCCTACATGCTCCAGGTGGGCACGGGGTTCGATTGGACACCCATGTATATGCAGGGTATATCATTCCGCCAAATTACGATTCCATGATTGCCAAGCTTATCACCACGGCTCAAACCCGTGAAGAAGCAATCAACAAGATGAAAAGGGCACTGGATGAATTTGTGATCGAAGGAATAAAGACCACGATTCCGTTCCATAGACAATTGATGGATCATCCCGACTATGTAGCTGGGGAATACACCACTGCGTTTATGAACGATTTCGAAATGGAAGAACCCGAAGAAGAATAGATACTATATTCAAAACGCTATACGAAGCACCGCATTCTTGATTGGATAGAATGCGGTGCTTTTTTCTTTTGTGGGATTGCACTATCTTTTCCATATGCTAAACTACCTTGATCTTTTAATAAAACTCTCCGCAATACCGGCTTTTATGATGATCATAGATGGGTATCGTTCTGGGAGCATCAAAAAAGGGATATATCGATTTTTTGTATTTGCGTTTTTCTGCGGAATAATGATTCTTCTATTAAAATGGGCCAAGCTGGAATTTGTAATCGCCATCCCAGTCATTCTGGGGGTGCTGTTGTTACTATTCCGAAAAAAATTGAGAACATGAACCTATCTTTTTGGGAATATGAAACCTGGCTCCGCAATATCGACTTTGCTATTGTTGGCAGTGGGATTGTGGGATTGAGCTGTGCGTTGTCTCTCCAGAAAAAACATCCTAAGAGCAAGATAGTCGTGTTTGAAAGAGGCGTCCTGCCCTCTGGTGCCAGCACCAAAAATGCAGGATTTGCCTGCTTTGGAAGTGTTTCCGAGCTATTGGATGATTTGAAGACACATACAGAAAATGAGGTTATTTCCTTGGTAAAAAACCGCCTTGAAGGATTGCAGTTGCTGAGACGCAATTTAGGGGATGAAGCCTTGGATTATAAAGAGTATGGTGGCTACGAGGTTTTTCGGAGTGTAGACCAATCACTATTTGAGGAATGTTTGTCTAAAATACCATACATTAACAATTTACTGAAAGCGTTGAATTTGGGCGAAAAAGAGGTGTTTTCTGTAAAAAAGGACCCATTTTTGTTCAAAAACGTACAAAAAAAGCTCATTTTCAATCAATTTGAAGGTCAATTGAACACCGGAAAAATGATGCAATCTCTTGTCAAAAAATGTGTGGAAGAAGGCATTATTATTCTCAATTCTGTTTCTGTTTCCAGCTTTACTTCCACCCATCAAGGAGTTTCCATTTTATTGAATGATACCATCGAAACTGCTGCGCGAAAAATCTTCATTGCTACCAATGGTTTCGCATCTCAACTTTTGGATCAACCTGTTGCTCCAGCCCGGGCTCAAGTATTAATTACAGAACCTATTCCCAATCTGAAGATCAAGGGTACCTTTCACATTGAGAAAGGATACTATTATTTCAGGAATATAAATGGGAGAATTCTATTGGGTGGAGGCCGCAATTTGGATTTCGATGGTGAGACCACTACCCAGCTCAATACCACCCAACGTATTCAAGATGAACTAGAAAGGTTACTTCGCACAACAATTCTACCGGAAACTACGTTTAAGATAAGCAGCCGATGGAGTGGCATCATGGGAGTTGGGACCCAGAAGAAGCCCATTGTTAAGGAATTGGAACCCAATGTTTACTGCGGGGTCCGATTAGGCGGAATGGGAGTCGCTTTGGGAAGTTCTATCGGTGAGCAACTTTCATCATTCACCAATTAAAAAACACACTTGCATTACCGCCAAATGCGGTACGCGGTAGAATCTAAAGATGCTTAAAAGACTAGCTAGGATGGTACTTAGATGCCTGCTATGGTTTCTGGTATTGAGCGTGGCTTGGGTACTGCTCTACAAATTTGTTCCCGTGCCTTACACTTCACTTATGGCCATTCGCACCGCTCAAGGTGGCCCCGATACACAGCATGATTGGGTTTCGATAGAAAACATATCGGCCAGTATGCAATTGGCTGTTATTTGTGCCGAAGATCAACGTTTTCTGGATCACAACGGTTTCGATTACAATGCGATTAAGGCGGCATATGAAAGAAACCGCAAAGGGAATACCCTTCGAGGAGGCAGTACGATTTCTCAACAAACCGCCAAAAATGTTTTCCTTTGGCCTGGCAGGAGTTATGTGCGCAAGGGTTTTGAAGCCTACTTCACTTTTTTAATTGAATTATTCTGGAGCAAGGAGCGAATTTTGGAAGTATACCTCAATAGTGTCGAAATGGGCGAAGGGATTTATGGTGTTGAGGCTGCCGCACAGCATTGGTTCAGAAAATCGGCCGAGGATCTCACTCGGCATGAGGCTGCCGCAATTGCTGCTATCTTACCGAATCCAAGAAAATACAAGGCAAATCCTAGGACGCCTTATCTCGAGACACGAAAACAATGGGTATTGCGCCAAATGTATAACTTTGGTTCCTTAGATTTTGAGATTCGTGAAACCGCAAGAAATTAAAAAAGAACTTCAGAAATTCTGCGAGGCTTTTGTCAATGAAAGAAGAAAAAAGATTGAGGACGATATAGCCCGTATCGAAGAGTCCCTTTTCAGTGAAGGAAAAAGCACCGCAGGTGACAAGCACCATACGGCCAGAGCCATGCTTCAGTTGGAACGGGAAAATGCGGGGAATCAACTTTTGGAGGTTGAAAAACTGGAAACAGTTTTAGGAAAAATCAATATCGAACGCAAACCTTACCCCATAGCACTAGGGAGTTGGGTTACCACTTCATCGGGGAATTATTTTCTGAGCATTTCGGCTGGGAGGTTCACTACCCAGGAGAGGGAGATTTATTGTATCTCACCAGGGACACCCATTGGCAGGTTACTATTGGGAAAAAACCCCGGGGACACGTTCCCATTTCAGGGCCATGAAATTAGGATACAGGACGTAAAGTGAACATCAGGTGGCATCGTGAATTTCGCATCCCAGAGCTTCCTGCAGTTGTTTGGCAAGGGTAAATGCTTCTTCTTTCTCCTCGGCCTCGTATACTTCAATATGTTTATTGGTGTTATGGAATAAATTTACCTTGTACACAATCGAATCTAGCGTTACCTCTGCCGTAACGCCACGGCTCCTAGTTTTCTTTTTGGTCTTAAAAACCGAGATGTATTCGATTTCTGGAAGTGCTTTCCATGTACCAATGGTCCAACCGAAAAGCGAATAGGTATTTCGATATTTCACGAGTCCTTCCAACCGCACTTCAACACCATGCCTTAGGGCAAAACGAACCCCCAAACCAAGAATAATAAGGCCGTAAAGAAAGCCATTGTCGAATGCCAAATAGAGTGATAACAGGATAAGAACCGTGGCAAAAAACGCCTTAAACTTATTAAGGGGCTGGGTGTATTTTATGGTTTTTTTCATAGCGCTTTCAAAACTAAGCTAAAAAATTAGGGTAACAAATTCATGGGCTAGTCTCTTGTTTATGAATCGATTCGCATGGGCTTCATTCGTTGGCCCGTAATTAAGTATAACCTAATTTAAATTGAACATTATGCAAAGAACCAAACGATTTCTAATGTTCTTGCTCTGTTTTGGCACCTTCTTTTATGGAGATGCCCAAAACTCAAGAATTCAGAAAAAGACGGTTTCCAAAGATGGAAACGCGAGCATTGTGGTTTTTCAGAAAAGTGATTCCTACACCGTGGGTGAGGTACAAAATTTCTTTGCTGAAGAGCTACAATTGGGAAATAATATGGAATTAAGGCAGGTAGATCTTACCACCGACCAACTTTCCTTCGACCATTATACGTATCAGCAGTACTACAATGGAATTAAGGTAGAGCACGGAATCTATAAGATCCATGCGAGAGACAACCAATTGCAGGTAGCTAATGGAGAACACTTTAAAGTAGAATTAGCTTCAACAAGTACTTCGTTATCGGCTGAAGCTGCTTTGAGAACACTTTTAAGCAGAATAGGTGCTAAATCCTATGTTTGGGAACATCCCGAAGCTGCTGCAGAGATGGATTATGAAAGACCAGAGGGTGAATTGGTTGTCCTTCCTGTAAAACAATCAGGTTCTGACAACTATGAGTACTTTTTAACGTACAAGTTCGATATCTTTTCCAATGACCCCTTAGACAGGGCCCATTATTTTGTGAATGCCCGAACAGGTGTAGTAGTAGCCAAAGAACAGATCATGTGTACCGCGCCCGCAGAGACCATGTACAGCGGAGATCGCAATATTGAAACCCAAGCGGTTATTGGAAGTGGATTTACCCTCGTAGACGTAACACGCGGAAGTGGAATTAGAACCCGCAATAATCAAGGAGCTGAGTTTTTCGATTTAAGTGGCGCGGTCATGTTTATTGACAATGACGATAACTGGACCGCAGCAGAATGGAATAATGCCAATCAGGATCAGGCGGCGTTGGATGCTCATTGGGGATTGGAGATGACCTATGATTACTTCAGCAATGTACATGGTAGAGATAGTTATGATGGCAATGGCGCATTAATTGATGCGTATGCCCATGTCAGTTTTTTCGGAAGCCCAAACAATGCAGCTTGGACAGGAAACAACATTGTATTTGGTGATGGCGATGGCTTCAATTTTAGCCCATTAACTTCCCTTGATGTTTGTGCACATGAAATGGCCCATGCAGTGGATCAATTTTCTTCGAATCTTACCTATCAAGATGAATCTGGTGCTTTAGACGAAGGACTAGCCGATATCTGGGGAGCTTGTGCCGAAAGCCTTTACGCACCAGAAAAAAGCCGTTGGCTCATTGGTGAGGAAATTACATTATTTCAGTACGCGTTGCGGGATATGTCGAATCCAAATGCCCTTAATCTGCCAGACACTTATCATGGCAACTTCTGGTTTTTCGGATCGGGAGATAATGGGGGTGTTCATACGAACAGCAGTGTATTAAATCACTGGTTTTATTTACTTACTGAAGGTTCAGGAGCTACCGATGGGGTAAATGACAATGGAGATGTGTTTAACGTGGTTGGAATCGGAATTCAAGATGCAGAGCAAATCACATACCGCATGGAAACGGTATATCTTACTGCCAGTTCCAATTATGCAGATGCGCGGGAATATGGAATTCAATCTGCTATAGATCTCTTTGGGGAATGCTCTCAGCAGCACATATCAACTCAGAATGCATTTTACGCTGTGGGGATTGGTGAAGAATTTACCGACTGCTGCCCGTTTATCGACATGGTACGCCTTTGGGATGATTCCTATCAAAACCCATCGGGAGAAAGTGCAGATAACTATACAGATTACACACAAGAAGCCTGTATCCCAATTTTTGAGACAGATGCGCCACAAATTAATATTGAGCCCTCTAGCGATGGTGTTTTCATAGCCATGTTCATTGACCTAAATGGTGATGGAGATTTCTGTGATACCGATGAAGAGATGTTCAATGATTTTGTTGCTAGCGGGTCTGTGGGTGTAAGCTTTACCGATCTCATCAATAATAACGACATTGTAGGAGATGAGATTGTGAGGGCTGTAGTGAGCGATAGCCCAATTACATGCAATGAAATACCAGTATGCGGTGAAGCAGAAGATTATAGGCTATGCCCTCCTTGTGATGGTGGTACAGATGGATGTATGGACTTCAATTGTGAAGACTATACAGGTCTAATGGGCACTTCATGTGATGCCCAATGCTATCACAATTTGCTCGATGGTTGGGGAGGATCGAATATTGATGGAGTTGCTTACAGAAACGACGACAGTATCGATGGTCCAGACGATTATTACTTGTTTATTGATGATGGAGGGTGTAGCAGTGCTGGTTCGTTTGTGTTTAATCACGACGACTTTGCCGGTGACTGGACAGAACGGGGAAAATGTATTTGTTTCGATTTAAATGCGTTTCATGTGGGAAGCACCATTTCAGGATCAAGTAGTTTGCGCATTGGAAACGGTATAGATAATTGTACTTCCAATATAACAGCAACATTCGTATTGGATGATCCGATAAACGTAGCAGATGGTTGGGTAAATATATGTGCCCCTATTGGACTATCGGATGCCGGTGAGCTACCCAGTAACGATGTAGGCCACTGGGTAATCAATACAGGCTCTACCACAGATTGGGACGCCCTCATTCAGAACGTACAGTCCCTGCTCTTTTACGTAGATGTAGATAGTGGAAACGAACAATGGGGATTGGATAATATCTGTTTCGATCCTTGTATTGATTGTGAGGATGTAAACAGTGCCGACTTTACCGTAGTGCAGGAGTGCAGCAGTGAGGGTGTGACCATTTCTGTTCAGGATTTCGAATTGTATACGGATTTCGGTGCAACGCACGAATGGTATATCCTATCCAGTCCTAACCAAGGAGCGGGGCCATACACCCCTGTGACCAGTACGACGACCACAGGACCAGGACCACATGTGTTGGCAACGGGATTGCCAGACACGTTGTATTATACGGTGTTCCATAAAGTGGTAACCGAAGATTGCGGCGAAATTTGTTTTGCCCGCGAAGTATGGTGTACGGGTCTTAAAACTGCCTCAAGATTCGCACCTGTGGATTGCTGTCTCATTTTCGAGCATTGGCCCAATGGACCCGGAGAGCCAATCGAATTTACAGCTGAGTTCAATCATGAAATTACATTGGACAACACCATCAATGCTGTTCCTTTGTATGAATATGAGAACAACTCAAGCGTAGTTCACGAGTGGTATTTGTATTCACGTGATGAATTGAATGCAGGTGACTTTACATTTGTTACTATGCAAACAGGGGTGAACTTCAGTTGGGGTCCAGCCCAAGAAGGAGTTTATTATTTCCTATTGCACAAAGTAATCAGCGATTGTGGTGAAGTATGTTATATGCGTGCTATTTACAAGAGTAGATTTGCTGGTGAAGAGTGCGAGATTTGTGGCCCAATAGATTGTAGCTTTATCGACAATCCAAACCCAGAGTGTGAAACAACGCAACCCATCAACGTTCAGTATGTGGAAGGTTTCCTAACGTGGGATCCGGTTCCGGATGCACAAGGCTATATAGTAGAAAATGCTCAAGTATGGCCTACGGATTGCAGATGCGATGCGCCTAGTTCCATTGTTCCTTTCCAAACCATGGATACAAGTGTGCCAATCCCATTGGGCGATGGCAGATGCTATGTCCTGCAGGTTAGGGCAATCTGTGCCGATGGATCCGTTTCACTGCCTTCCGATTTGATATGCGTGGGTGGCCGAAAATTGAAAAAGCTTATTGCTACGGTCACACCTAACCCAACACATGGTGAAATGGTGTTTAATGTGGAGACCGATGAAGCTTCTCCAGTTACCATTGAAGTATATAACTTCTATGGAGAATTGGTGAGATCATTCGCTACACAAACCACCAATGATGAGGTAGGTTCGGTCTCTTGGGAAGGACCTGTCCTAAGAAAAGGCGTGTACTTTGTTAAATTTATTACCAACGAAGGAATCGCTACCAAGCGTGTAATCGTACATTAAATCTTTATAAATATGAAAAGAGAAAGCACCTCCTTGGAGGTGCTTTTTTGTTTTTTAGGATTTCAAGGGTTCCTTCATTTCGGGAATTGGAATGTAGGTGTCGTCTCCTAGGACTTTGGGAAATCGCTTGTGCTTCCAGTCATCTGCGGCCTTTTGCAGACGCTCTTTGGAGGAGGACACAAAATTCCATAATAAAAAACGTTCTTCATTCAAAGGTTTGCCACCGAAAAGCAACACACGACTTCCTTTTTCCAATGTAATGATGCATTCATCTTCGGTTTTGGAGATGAGCATTTGCCCTTGTTCAATAGCGTCGCCATTATTAAGTACTTTGCCTACTGTGACAACAATGGCAATTTCCCCTTCCAATTGCCCATGTATTTCCAGACAGGTTTCTTCATTGGCTTTAACGTCTACCATAAAGAGAGGAGAATGAACCGGAAGTGGGGATACCCTTCCAAAACCTTGTCCTGCGACCAGGGTAATATCCAAATTATGCTCCTTCCATTGGGGCAATTTTTCTTTGGAAACATAATCGAATTGCGGTTCCATTTCTTCCTTCTCTTTCGGAAGAGCAACCCATACCTGGTACCCATGTACAGCATAATTGTTCCCGTCCCTTAAATGTTTTGGGGTGCGTTCCGTATGCGTGACCCCCTTACCTGATGTCATAAACCCAACATCACCAGCTTTAATAAGCTGCTCTGCACCGGTGCTGTCCTTGTGCGCTATTTCACCATCTAACAGATAGGTTAGTGTAGAAAGACCAATATGGGGGTGTTGATCCACGTCCATATATTTACCTGGACCAATTTGTGAAGGGCCCATATGATCTATAAAGGTGAAGGGCCCGACTTGTCTTTTTTTTCTGAAAGGAAGCAATCTTCCTACTAAAAAATTGCCTAAGTCACGGGAGCGTTCTTCGACCAGCATTTTGTTGTTTCCCATACCAAATTATCTTTTCCTAAAGTTACGATAATAGTAAGTAAGTATCTAAAAAAAGAGCGGAGTGCATTTCGCACCCCGCTCAGACTCAAACCTATAATGATTATCAATTATAGAATTTTAAAATATGAAAAAATTACTGCTTTAATAGTTTGATCGTCTTAGTTCCTTGTTGAGTTGAAACTTGCGCGATGTACATTCCAGACTGTAATCTAGAAACATCCACAGGAACATCGGTTTGGTTGGGTGCCAATGTCATTACTTGTTGCCCAAGGATGTCGTATACCGAAATTTGAGTAATAGGCTCTTGAGAATTAACATTCCAATCGCTGTTCACAGGGTTAGGATAGGTTACAATGCTGGATGCATCGAAATCATCAAGACCAAGCACGGTATTGTTGTGTAGGTAAATATTATCTACGAATACCGTTCTAACTCCGGCATCTGCTCCTACAACGGTAAGAACGAACTGACGCAATGCATCTCTTTGTTGTGTCACATCACCAGCATCGAAATCGGAGAGAGGAATATCGATGGAAACCCACTCACCAAAAGTTGAAACTGGGTTAGTAAGCTCAAAAGCAGAAGTTTCCCCTGCATCCCCTACGTGGTTAGACCATTTAGGGTTGGCAATAAGACCAGTGGTTAATGAAGTATCCGTCCAGTAATCCATGTGAAAATGGGTCATAGCACTGGCATCAACAGTAGTACCCCAGTCTACCAAAAGGAAGCCAGGGTCTGGTTGAGTGAATACAATTTGTTGGAAATTATCACCTGCAACGTCTAGTTCTGTAATATCCAAAGTACCTACACCAAAGGCACCGAACACAACGTCTGCTTGATCGGTATATGCATCGCTATAAATAGAGAATACGGCACTTGCATCTCTCGCTGGTGGAGTTGGTGCGGCTTCAGATGGCGTATCTCCTCCCGTACTACCCCCAACAACTAAGGATACGTTATCAATGACCACAATTCCCACTTCAGCGCCCATGTCGAATAGCACACGGCTGTTGGCCAATCCAAAAGAGGCTGTAAAAACCAATTCAAAGGTTTGTGTGGTTTCAGTTAAGGTAACAGTCTCGGTATTGGCAGTCCAAGGATCTTCATTAAGGCCAATACCTGCAATAATAGTTCGGGTTCCTGTTCCTGCATCGGTAGACGCATCGAATGTTAATGTATAGGTTTCACCCAATGTGATTTCAACACCTTGACTAAGGTTTACGTCGAACGGGTTTCCGGCAACAAGGACTTCAGCAAAATTGAAGCTGTTCCCACCATCGGTTTGTACGTTGAATGCGTTTCCAAACCAATCTACCATTCCTGATTCAAAATCTCCATTGGAAAGCAAGTTCTGCCCATAAGCAGTAATTCCAACAAAGATCATTGCGATTAATAGAGTAAATTTTCTCATAATGATTTTATTAATGTTATTGTTTTGTTTCATCAGCTATCTCCGTAATTCTCTCGCGAAACGATACCTTCATATGAAGCGCAGGTACAAGTGGGTTGAACTCAAAATTTGTTCGAAAATCATACATGAGCAGGTCCCATTTTTAATCACCTAAGTATCACATGGATAACTCACTATGCAAAAGAGTGCAAAAAAGCGCAGAATTGAAATTTTTTTACCTCAACATTTATACAACATTAAGAGTTTATTAACACAACAATTGTTGCTTCTACCCAATTTAACAACCTCCAATAAGATTGAGTATAATGACAAAATATAGCCAGTAAAACCGCGAAATCCCTAATAAAACTGTAAAAAAATTGCGAATGTATAGTTTTTGTTGACGGTCATAATTAGGTGTTTACCTTATTAATGTGATAATTTTAAACCATAACAAAAGTATACAAACGTAATACAGCTTACGTTGGTAGAAGCAACACAATGCACATAAAGTTATTCATATGAAAAAGTACGTATTACCATTCGTTTTCATGTTACTATCAACCTCACTTATGGCACAAGCCAATAAAGTGAGTGTCTCTGAATCTGCAGATGGCAGCCGTTTGATGGTAGATGGAAAAGAGCTAATTGTGAATGGAATGAACTGGGACTATGTTCCCATTGGAACTACACTGGCAAGTACCTCCTATCAATTTTGGAACCAACCAGACGAAATTATAAGGGCAGCATTGGATGCCGAAATGGCGCTATTGAAAAATATGGGCGTAAATGCCGTTAGGCAATATGTAGGTGTAAAGCCCAAATGGGTACAGTACATTTATGAGGAATATGGTATTTATACCATGATCAATCATGCTTTCGGTCGTTATGGACTAACCCTTAATGGTACTTGGACGCCACATACGGATTATGCAGATCCTGAAACCAAAGCGCTTCTCATGAAAGAGGTGACAGATTTGGCCAATATGTACAAGGACACACCAGGGATCTTATTGTTTCTTCTGGGAAATGAAAACAATTATGGATTGTTCTGGGACGGAGCAGAAACTGAAGACATCCCAGAAGAGGATAGTAGAACAAAACCTCGGGCGAGAGCCATGTACAAACTCTTTAATGAGGCCACAGTGGCTATGAAAGAAATCATTAAGGATCGCCCAATTGCCATTTGTAATGGTGATTTGCTCTTCTTGGATATCATCGTAGAGGAATGTCCAGATATAGATATCTTCGGTACGAACATGTATCGTGGTGTCACCTTTACCGATGCCTTTGAAAAGGTAAAGAACGAATATGGTAAGCCGATACTTTTCACCGAATTTGGTGCAGATGCTTTTAATACCATTCAAAACCAAGAGGATCAAGAATCCCAGGCATTTTACATGGTCGAAAACTGGAAAGATATTTATGCCAATGCCGCAGGGATGGGAAGGGCCGGAAACTCCTTAGGAGGCTTTACCTTTCAATTCAGTGATGGATGGTGGAAATATGGTCAAACCAAAAATTTGGATATTCATGATAATAATGCCTCTTGGCCCAATGGAGGGTATTATAAGGACTTTGTTGAAGGGGAGAATAACATGAATGAGGAGTGGTTTGGAATCTGTGCCAAAGGACCCACCAATGAACAAGGGCTATACACCCTTTATCCAAGAGCCGCTTATTATGCATTAAAGGAAGCACATGAGTTTAATCCATACGCTATGGGCGAAACGGCAGAGAGCTTACAAAATCATTTCAACGAGATACAGATTATTGATGCTGTGCTCCGTGCTCGAGGAGATAAGGCCGCTTCTGGCGGAAGCTCTGGCGGTAGTAAAATAAAAATTAGCACCTTACGTGCAGAATTCACGACCTTCAATACGGGAGGTAAAAGTATCACCACACCCGAATCCCCGGATCCGAATGATCCCACGACTTTTCCGAACCAACTAGGGTTCGATAATATGGAATCTTATTTTATTGGACTGGAGGGAAATCCAAGCCCAGGTTTGCGAGCAAGTGTTACGGCCAGTGTTCTTGGAAATGTTGCGGGTAACCCAATTAACGAGATTTTTTACGAAAATAGAGGGCGCCCATACATCGCAGAAACCACTGCAGGTGAAACCCTTATTACCGATAATAATAGAGTTCAGATATATCAGGCCGATCTTAACTGGAACAATAAGTATGCGAATGTAACTGGGTTCTATCGAACGGGTCATTACCATTGGGGATACGAAGGGGATTTCTTCGGATTGTATCCCGAAGCCAATTATGGTCCTAACTTGGATATCTATAATGGACGTGCACCCTTTGGGTTTGAGTTTGAAGGAAAGAAAGAATTGAGCGGGCTTAAAGTTGCTTTTGGTCCAGAACTTTGGTGGGGAGCTAACCCAGCGGTACTTGTAAAATATTCACGAAATTTTGGCGGTGTCGATGTAACCGGAGTTTTTCATGAGGACATTGCAGACCCAGGTGCGGCAGTTACCTCTATTGCCATTCCTCAACCTAGAACCCGAAGAGCTACGCTTTACGCAACTAAGACTTTCGGAAAGTTCGACGTGGAAGTTGGAGGTATTTGGGGAGGAGAACCTTTGAATGGTCGTGAATATCAAGTGGTAAAAACCGATGCCAATGGCGACATGAATGTGTTTGTTAATACGGTTACTTCGGATGATAACTGGGGAGGTAAGCTAAAAGTAAAGTATTCAGGAGGTAAATTCAACTGGTATGCCCAAGGTGCGGCCCAAGGCTTGGTTGCCAATGGTGGTGCCGATCTTACCAGAACATTTACGGGCTGGAGACTTAAAGACAGTGGAAGTGGAAACCAATATAACTTCCTAACTGGATTCACATATACCATTGGGGATTTACAAATCGCACCTAACTTCATGTGGCAGGAACCCATTGTGGATCCTATCCCAATTGGAGCACCGGCACCTGCAAGGGCCCGAAATATTTTGGCAGATCCATTTGTGGTTAGATCCAACAGAAAAACAACAGCGGGGGAAATTCTCCTCACCTACGACCCAACACCGGCTTCATGGTTTTACGAATGGGATAACGACAGAGCGGAAGATGCCAAATTTGCTGCCAGTTTAGGGTTTGTATATCGTAGCTTGCCTACCACGCAAGATGCCGCCATCGGTTTCTTTGCAGGAAGTCGTACACCAACTGCTTTCGATGGAGCACCTCCGGCAGAAGATTTATGGGAGTTTAATGGACGAATCGTATCCAAAATCTCTCCCGAATTTGGTTTAATTTCCAACTTCTTTGGTGGAAACGGACAGGCCAACGGAAGCGATGCTAGGGTAATTCACCGTTACGGTGCAGATGTGAGAATGATCTATAAAAAGCTGAAGTTCACTACCGAAGTAAAAGTAGATGATTGGGGTCCTTTCGATTACCATCGAGACTTTAACCTTACGTATCCCTTCCAGTTCATGGCAGATCTCTCAACGACAGTTGGAAAACCAGACTGGTTCATATTGCCGAATACACGATTGGGAATCCGATATACCTGGCGTTCCTTAGATAATTTCTCTCCAAGATTCCTATATCAGGATCCCATAGATCAGGGATTCTCTAATGGAAATGAGTGGGAAATAAGAACATACATACACGTTAACATTGGAAAATAGAAAGAGATGAATAAGATAGTATCAAATAAGACACTTGGTTATCTAATGGCCCTTGTACTCGTAGTGATTGGCTCTAGTTGTGAACCAGATGAAAGTAGTCTAACAGAAGCGACGTTTCCAAATATTCCAGAAATTTTTATCGATGGCTTTAGTGCTGGATTGCAATATGACGCCTTCGGAACATCCAAGGTCACGGCCTTTCAAGTAGATGCCGATATGGTATTCGAAGGCTCCTTGGCGATGCGATTTGACATACCTAATACAAGCGATCCAGAGGGTGGATTTGCTGGAGGTGTTTTCTCTACTGGAGTGGGAAGAAACCTTACTGGTTACAATGTGCTTAGCTTTTATGCAAGAGCCTCCAAAGGGGAAACCATCAACGAAATTGGATTCGGTTTAACCTTTCAAGGTGAGGTTTACAGAACGCAGGTCTTCAATGTACAAGTAGGTACCGCCTGGCAGAAGTATTACATTCCTATACCCGATGCGGCCAAACTTACTGAGGAACGTGGGATGTTATGGATCGCCGAAGCAGCCGATAATGGTGAAGCTTACCAATTATGGATTGACGAGGTTAAATTCGAAAATACCAATACGGTTTTAAAAGAGGAATCTTTCATATTTGATGGTCAAAATCTTGTAACGGCTGCCAACCCAGGGAACACAGTACCTGTTACTGGAACATTCGCCGATTATAACCTACCCAATGGATTGGTTCAACGGGTATTCACAACTCCAGCCTTCTTTACATATACCTCTTCGAACGAAGCGGTAGCCACGGTTGATGAATTTGGGGTGATATCCGTAAATAGTGCCTCTGGTGCGACCACAATTACGGCGACGCTGGATGGTGCAGCGACCACAGGATCTATAGTGATTACGGAAGTAGATGCTTCTGGAAACGTAGATGATTCCGATGCTACCGAAGTGGCTTTACCTCTAGGTTTTCAGTCCACAACCCTTAATTACAACCCCATTGGATTCGAAGGTGCTGTCCCATCCTTAGCAGCGAATCCCGTAGTAGGAGGCTTGAATAATAGCTCCACGGCTTTGAGATCGCTTAAGAGCCAGGGATCTGTATTCTTTGCAGGTCAATTTATAGATTTGGATGTCCCTGTAGATTTTTCAGAAACACAATTAATAAGTGCCTTGGTACTATCGCCCAATGCCGGTACTCCAGTAAGACTTGCTTTAGAGAATAGTCAAGATGCAGGTACGCAAATTAGAGTAGACTTATTAACCAGTACTGCTAATGAGTGGGAAGAATTGGTTTACGATTTCAGTGCATTGGTAAATCCTGCCGTGGATTATGATAGATTAGTAATCATTTTTGATATCGATGAGGCCAATCCAACACCTGGAGATGGTTCGGTATACTTTATCGATGATATTCAACTCACCGATGACGACGGAGGTGGTGGAGACGGGGATAATCTACTTACCAATGGAGATTTTGAACAAGGAGCCTCCGCTTGGTTTGGAAATGCATTCAATGTACAAACCGATGGCGGTAACAGTTTCAACTTTGCCGATATTGAAGTAGCTGGAAATCCATTCGATGTAAACTTAAGTCAAGGGGTAGAAATAGTTCAAGGCCAATCGTACACATTAACCTTTGATGCTGCCACAGATGCCGCTACAGGTTCACGAACAATAATTGCTGGTATAGGGCTTAATGAGTCTCCATTCACTGCAGACACAGAGACAGTCACACTTACAGAGACGCTACAGACCTTTGAGTTAACATTTACTGCCTCATTTGGACTAGCCAATAGCCGTGTGCTATTCGATATGGGTGCAGAAGTGGGAGTTGTTGTTATTGACAATGTATCACTTACCCAAAACTAGTAACGAAAAACGTAAAAAAATAGATGATGAAATTGAAAAATGTTTTAAGAATGGCTCTGGTTTGTGGCGCACTAATTGCCACAACATGGAGCTGCACGGACGACGAAGGTAATTCGATCGGAATCAATGAATCCAATCTACGGTTGGTTTTTGAAGATGATTTTAATGGAACCGAAGGTACATCCATTAATACAGATGTTTGGAACTTCGATATCGGAAATGGTGATAATGGATGGGGAAATCAAGAATTGCAATATTATACGAACCGTCCAGAGAACATTGCCTTGGATGGACAAGGGAATATGGTAATCACAACAAGAAGGGAATCTTTCTCGGGTTCTGAATTCACTTCTGCAAGGATCAACACCAAAGATAAGTTCGAACAGCAATATGGCCGATTTGAAGCCAGAATCAAGATGCCCGGAGGACGCGGTATTTGGCCAGCATTTTGGATGTTGGGAAGTCCTATTGAAACAACACCGGATGATGACCCAACTACGGAACCTTGGCCCTTTATTGGCGAGATCGATGTAACAGAGTTGCGTGGTCAGGAACCGTCATTAAGTATCGGAAGTATTCACGGACCAGGATACTCTGGGGGGGGAGCGATTTCAGGCACCTTCGAACTCGAAGGAGAACGCTTCGATGCCGATTTCCATGTCTTTGCCGTGGAATGGACAGCCGACTACATTGACTATTTCATAGATGGTGTAAGATACAACCGAATTGCTCGCAAGGATATTCCCGATGGGTCAGATTGGCCTTTCGACGACCATCCATTCTTTGTTTTATTGAATGTAGCTGTAGGTGGTGGATTTGTTGGATTCCCAGTAGATCAAACCCCTTTCCCACAGACCATGGTTGTGGACTACGTTCGCGTGTATGAGATTGTAGAATAAATATTTCAAAAATAGCTTTTAGGAAAACCGGTTATAAAGATAATCGGGTTTTCCGCTGGCATATCCCATAAGGAAGAAAAAGAATGACCCATTCGTCTATACATATCGGAAGCACCTCAGCTTCAACCATTCAAAAAGAAGTAAAAGGAGCGCTCATAACCATCGGAAATGAGCAGTACTACAAAATTTCCAATAGCAACGCCATGCGGCCATTTTTAATGAGTCTCGTGAGCGATTCGGACCATTGGATGTTTATTTCCAGCAATGGTGCCCTTACGGCTGGAAGGAAAAATTCTGACTATTCTCTTTTTCCGTACTATACCGACGATAAGATCACGGAATCTTCAGAAATAACAGGGAGCAAGAGCATATTTAAGGTAACCCGGGATGGGAAATCTTACCTATGGGAACCTTTTTCGGAAAGGTATCAGGGGATATACGATATTACCCAGAATCTTTATAAAAACGCATTTGGGAACAAAGTCATTTTTGAAGAACACAACGAGAAGCTGGGTCTTACCTTCCGCTATCAATGGAGCTATAGTAATTCGTATGGTTTTGTAAGAAAATGTGATCTAATAAATACCCAAGAAACGTCAGTTCAAGTAACGATGTTGGATGGGGTTCAGAATGTGATACCCTATGGGGTTGGCGCAGATCTGCAAAATGCAAGCAGCAATTTGGTTGATGCCTATAAGCGAAGCGAATTAATTCCTGATTGTGGATTGGGAATCTACGCATTGAGTGCTATCATTGTAGATCGGGCAGAACCCAGTGAAGCCCTCAAATGCAATACGGTTTGGTCGTTAGGAATCGACCATCCCACGTATTTGTTGTCCTCACAACAATTGGAGGCATTTAGGCTTGGCGATACCATTATTCAGGAAGAAGATGTAAAAGCAGAAAAGGGGGCTTATTTTATACAAGCGACCTATACCCTAGCATCAAGTCAGGAAAAGCAGTGGATGTTAGTCGCTGAGGTAAATCAGTCTATGAATGCCGTGATTGCAATGGCCGATAAATTGCGCAGTGCGGACAATCTTTGGCAGTTGATCGAACAGGATATTGATCTGGGAACCGAGAAACTGAAACAACTTACAGGTTCATCAGATGCTATGCAGCTTAGTGCCAATAAGCTGCGAAACCTGAGGCATTATTCCAACACGCTTTTCAATATTATGCGAGGCGGGATTTTCGACAACAACTATCAGATAGAAAAATGGGATTTTATGGACTATATGTCCAAAGCCAACAAACAGGTTTTTATTGATTCCAAGCATTTGTGGGATGAGTTGCCGGAATCCTTTTCTCAGGAAAAACTTAAATCGCTGGCGTATGCTAGTAGCGACAGGAACTTTAGGAGATTATCCCTAGAGTACATGCCCCTAAAATTTAGCAGAAGGCATGGGGATCCCAGTCGCCCATGGAATAAATTTTCCATCAATACCCGAAATGAAATAGATGGCTCCAAAATTTTGGATTATGAAGGAAACTGGCGGGATATTTTCCAAAACTGGGAAGCCCTTTCACTTTCATTCCCGGAGTTTTTGGAAAGTATGATTCATAAATTCCTGAATGCCACAACCTTCGATGGGTACAATCCTTATAGGGTAACCAAAGATGGATTTGATTGGGAGGCCATCGAGGAGCATGACCCCTGGTCTTATATTGGATATTGGGGTGATCATCAGATCATTTATTTACTGAAGTTCTTGGAGATATTGGAAGATCATTATCCTGGAAAATTGGCAGGGTATTTTAGTCAGGACTTATTTGTTTATGCCGATGTACCCTATAAAATAAAACCCTACGAAGATATTCTTAAAGACCCCAAAGACACTATAGATTTCGATTATGAGTCGGATAAAAGCATACGGGAGAAAAGATCGGAATTGGGAGCAGACGGAGCCTTATTAAGAAATGCCAAGCAGGTCATTCATAAAGTAAACTTTATTGAAAAGATATTGGCAACTGTACTGGCCAAGATGTCCAATTTTATTCCTGAAGGAGGAATTTGGATGAATACCCAAAGGCCGGAATGGAATGATGCCAACAACGCATTGGTGGGTAATGGGGTCTCTATGGTAACACTGTGCTATCTGAGACGATTCCTTACTTTTTTTGGTAAAGTAATCCAACAAGCTACCGATGATTCGGTAGCGATTTCGGAAGAGCTTTACCATTTTTATGAAACTGTAGTCGCAACGCTGGATCAGCACAAGTCCATACTTTCTGGACGAGTTTCCAATGCTGACAGAAAAACGGTATTGGATGGTTTGGGACAAGCTGCGAGCCAATATCGTTGGCAAATTTATGACCAAACCTTCTCTGGCAACATGAAACAGATTTCCTTAAAAGACTTGGCCTTGTTCATCGAAACAGCCTGTTCGTATTTGGAACATTCCATAGAGGCAAATAAGCGTTCCGATGACATGTACCACGCTTATAACTTGATGACCGTAAAGGGCAATGAGGTAGCAATTAGCTACCTGCAGGAAATGTTGGAAGGACAAGTAGCCGCTTTAAGTTCCGGGTACCTTAGCTCGGAAGAAAGCTTGGAGCTACTGGACGGACTCAAAGCGAGTGCATTATTTCGGGACGATCAATATAGCTATCTACTTTATCCCAATAAAGCCCTACCCAAGTTTTTGGAGAAAAATACAATTCCGAAGGAAGCGATCGAGAAATCGGAACTTCTAAACGAATTAATCGAAAATAAAAATGGGGCTATTGTTCAGAAAGACCTTCATGGGCACTATCATTTTAATGGCAATTTTAACAACGCCAACAGCCTCAATGCAGCGTTGGATGCCCTGGAAAGTAGTTCTTATGGTGCGAAGGTGAAAAAGGACCGACAAATGCTATTGGACACTTTTGAGGAAGTCTTCAACCATAAGGCTTTTACAGGTAGATCGGGAACCTTCTATGGGTACGAAGGTTTGGGTTCCATTTACTGGCATATGGTGTCCAAATTATTGGTAGCCACGCAAGAAGTATGCTTAAAAGCCATCCGGGAAGGGGCATCAGCAGAAATTACAGGTCGATTATTGGAACATTACTATGAGATCAACGAAGGGATTGGCGTGCACAAATCACCCAAACTGTATGGAGCTTTTCCAACAGATCCCTATTCGCATACACCCGCAGGAAGAGGTGCTCAACAACCCGGAATGACCGGACAAGTTAAGGAAGACATCCTTTGCCGGTTTGGGGAGTTGGGAGTTTTTGTGGAAAAGGGCAGCTTGTTCTTTGATCCTTGCATGCTTCGCAAAACTGAATTCTTGAAGGAGTCTAAGTCATTTGCATATGTAGACGTCTCGGGCGATGCGCAGGAGATTTCCGTACCCAACGATTCCATCTGTTTCACCTATTGCCAGGTCCCTGTGATTTACCGCATTTCCGAAAATGAATTCCTTTCGGTGCATCATTCAGATGGAAGTGTACAGCAATATGACGGGTTGAAATTGGATCAGAATTCCAGTCATGACCTCTTTAAACGATCTGGAAAAATAACGATGATCGTGGCGGGGGTCCTGAAAACAGCATTAAAGTAAAAACCAAAGAAATGAACGCAAGAATAGCAATAGGAAGGAGTACGTTATTGAGTATGGCGATGGTTGCCATTTTCACCTTCTTTTTTGTTTCTTGCAAAGATGCAAAGCCCGAAAAAGGGGAACAATTAATAGAGAAAAAAGTGACTGCTAAAGACATCTTAGGAAACCCAGCGTATTTAGCCATATCCTATGGAGGATATCGCACTACGTCCAGGGAAAATCAGCCTACCCTAGATGAGCTGAAAGAAGATTTATTGATTCTGCATGCCATGGGCATAAGGGTTCTTAGAACGTACAATGTACAATTTCCGCATGCTGGGAATGTACTCAAAGCGGTTCGAGAACTCAAAGCTTCAGATCCAGCATTTGAAATGTACGTAATGCTTGGAGCATGGATCGATTGTTTGAATGCATGGACCGAACATCCACCCAATCACGATGTAGAAAGTCCCAATAATGCCGACGAAATAGACCGTGCTGTGGCACTTGCCCAAGAATATCCAGAAATTGTTATTGTTCTGGCAGTAGGGAATGAGGCCATGGTGAAATGGGCGGCCAGTTACTACGTGCAACCCGGAGTAATATTAAAATGGGTTAACCACCTTCAAGCGCTAAAAAAGGACGGTCAATTACCAGAAACTCTTTGGATCACAAGTTCGGATGATTTCGCCTCATGGGGAGGAGGTGATCCTTTATATCATACCGAAGATCTTAAGAAATTGGTAAAAGCAGTGGATTATATTTCGATGCATACCTACCCTTACCACAATTCGCATTACAATCCTGAGTTTTGGATCACTCCGCAAGAAGATGAAGAGTTACCCAATTTAGACAAGGTAAACAGCGCTATGAATCGCGCCAAGCAATTTGCCATCAAGCAGTATGATTCAGTAAGCTCGTTTATGAAAAGCTTAGGGGTAGAAAAACCCATACATATTGGAGAAACTGGATGGGCTACCATCTCGGATGGATTGTATGGGCCCTCAGGTTCCAAAGCTACCGATGAATACAAGCAAGCCCTTTATTATCAGCATATGCGAGAGTGGACCAACGCCAACGGCATATCGTGTTTCTATTTTGAGGCGTTCAACGAGCCTTGGAAAGATGCAGGTAACCCCGTAGGATCTGAGAATCACTTTGGGTTATTTACCGTGGATGGAAAGGCGAAGTATGTGTTGTGGGATTTGGTCGATAAAGGTGTTTTTAAGGATTTAACCCGGGGCGGAAATACGATTGAGAAAACCTATGAAGGGAGCAGGGATTCATTGCTCATTGAAGTGGCCGCTCCTCCTTCTAACCCAATGATGGTAAAACACTGATTATGAATAGAACGATAACTATTGGAATAGCCTCCCTGTTAATTATGACGACAGCCTGTAAGCAAAAAAACACCTTGGAAGTAGAAGTATTTGAGACTTCGTTGAAAGGAAATCAACTTACCCGTATCCAAGCAGGAACAGATGCTGAAAATTTGTTGGAAGTTAGGATCCATCCGGAGAAGGAACGGCAAACCATTTCAGGTTTTGGTGGTGCCTTCACAGAATCGTCCGCGTATTTGCTCAATCGCATGAGTAAAGAACAACGGGACTCCATTATGCGTGCTTATTTCAGTAAAGAAGGAGCCAATTACTCGCTTACAAGAACCCACATGAATTCCTGTGATTTTTCGCTGACCAACTATTCCTACGCGGCGGTTGAAAATGATAGGGAACTGGAACATTTTTCCATCGAAGAAGATCGGGAAGATCTTATTCCCATGATTCAGCAAGCATTGGAAATTTCGGAAGAAGGATTCAAAATATTTGCTTCCCCGTGGACTGCCCCGCCTTGGATGAAAGATAACAACGCATGGGTTGGCGGGAAATTGCTCCCCGAATATTATGATACTTGGGCCTTATTTTTCTCAAAGTATGTTGATGCCTATAAGGAAGAAGGGATCGATATCTGGGGGTTTACGGTTGAGAATGAACCTCACGGTAATGGTAATAACTGGGAAAGCATGCATTATACGCCTAAGGAGATGACCGATTTTGTGGAATTTCACTTAGGCCCCAAACTGGAAGCTGATGGCAAAGGGGATCTCATCATTTTAGGGTACGATCAAAATCGTGCAGAGCTCAAAAAATGGGTCGATGAGATGTATCGCGATGAGAATTCTTCCAAGTACTTTGATGGAACAGCGGTACACTGGTATGAAAGTACCTATGAGGTCTTTCCAGAGGAACTTCAGTATGCACATGAAAAGGCTCCGAATAAATTCTTAATCGAGACCGAGGGCTGCATTGATGCGCAGGTACCCGTATGGCAGGACGATGCGTGGTACTGGTCCAAAGAAGCCACAGATTGGGGTTGGGACTGGGCACCCGAAGACCAAAAGTATTTACACCCAAAATATGCACCCGTAAACCGCTATGCAAGAGATATTATTGGATGCTTGAACAACTGGGTAGATGGATGGGTAGATTGGAATATGGTGCTAGATACCCAAGGAGGCCCCAATTGGTTTAAGAATTGGTGTATTGCTCCGGTAATCGTTGATCCAGAAAAAGATGAAGTGTATTATACACCCCTCTATTATACCATGGCTCATTTCAGCAAATACATTCGGCCTGGAGCCAAAGTGATTGAAGTGGAACGGCCAAAAGACGACAAGTTAATGGTAACTGCTGCCAAGAACCCAGACAATTCAATTGCTGTAATTGTCTTCAATGAAGAAGCCGTAGGGAAAGATTTCAGTATAGCTATTGGTGAAGAACAAATAGCTATGCATATAGACGGACAAGCCCTTCAAACCATAATAATTCCAAATACAACGAAATAACCTGTATAGGATACGTGAGGTAAACAGTATTAATTAAAAACCAAGAGTATGTCAACAACTACTAAAAAAGTTCCATTCGGTCAAAAAATAGCCTTCGGGATAGGAATGTTTGCCAACCAAATGTTCCCTGCGATTTTAGGAATATTTATGGTTGTGTTGGTTGAAGACCTAAAATTTACAGGTTTAATGTGGGCCATGATTTATCTTTTCCCACGACTCTTTGATGCTATTTCGGATCCAGTAATGGGTTTTATATCTGACAATACAAAATCCAAATGGGGCCGTAGAAGACAGTATGTTCTTGTAGGAGGAATCATTATGGGGGTAGCCTATATTTTTATGTGGCAATTGTTCAAAGAGAATACCGTACAGTACAATTTTTGGTATTTCTTTTTGTGGTCGGTTGTGTTTTATCTAGGACTTACCTTCTTCAGTGTGCCTTACGTTGCCATGGGTTATGAAATGAGTGATGATTTCCATGAACGTACCAGTATTATGGCCGTAGCACAATGGATTGGTCAGTGGGCTTGGGTAATTGCACCCTTATTTTGGATTATCATGTATGATCCTGAGTGGTTTCCTTCAGCAGATGTTGCAGCGAGAAAATTAGCCGTTTGGGTGGCGATCCCGTGCGCTTTTTGTGCAATAGTACCCGCTCTTTTCATAAAAAGTGAATCTACACTCGATAAGGATTACGAACCATTGAGTTTATCCAATATTGGAGGGAGTCTCAAAAAGATATTGACCAGTTTTGTAGAAGCATTCAGAATTAAAGAATTTAGACAATTGTGTTTTTCCACTTTCTTTATTTACAACGCCTTTATGGCGGTTTCGTCTCTTACCTTTTTTGTAATCGTATACAAACTATTTAATGGTGACGCTGGAGCTTCTGGATGGTGGGTGTCTTTGTTTGGCGCACTGGGCGCATTAGGAACAACCTTTATCGTAATTCCAATAGTAACCAAACTATCCAAAAAATTTGGAAAAAAGAAGGCATTTATGATATGCCAGAGCATATCAATCGTAGGATACTTTATGCTTTATTTCTTGTTCATTCCAGGTAAACCTTGGATGTACATCATTGCCCTACCCTTTTTCTCATTCGGAATTGGAAGTTTGTTCACGGTTATGATGTCCATGACGGCTGATGTAATCGACATAGATGAACTGAATTCTGGTAAACGACGTGAAGGTATTTTTGGCGCCATCTATTGGTGGATGGTGAAAGTAGGATTTGCCATTGCAGGGGCATTTAGTGGATTAATCATTTGGTTGGTTGGTTTTAATTCAGACTTACCTACTACAGAACAGATGGGTGCTGTTGAAGGATTGCATGCTTTTTTCTGCTTCTTTCCTATGCTAGGAACCTTTGCGGCCATGTATGTGATGCGTAACTATAACGTTACTGAAGAACGGGCAAATGAGATTAGGGAGCAATTGGAAAAGCGAAAAACACCCGAAGCAAAGCTCTCGTCCAATTACGAAAACTTCAAGTTCGACTCGTTGAGACATGGAGGTATTGTGGTAGACACATCAAAGGATATTGATTTTTCATCCAAATCGGAAAGCGAGATTGCGCAACTTTTTAAAACTACTTTAGAACGTGGTATGCATGGGTTGTGTTTTAGTCCTTATACCGAAGGACAAAATATTGGAGATCAATTATCTGAAGAACAGATTCGACGCAGGATGGATGTGGTCGCTCCTTACACCAAATGGGTGCGTTCCTTTTCCTGTACAGAAGGGAATGAATTCATTCCAAAAGTAGCGCATGAAAAAGGCTTACAGACGATGGTCGGTGCATGGATTGGCAAGGATAAGTCGAAAAACGAAGAAGAGATTAATGCTCTCATTTCATTAGCGAAAGAAGGCATGGTCGATATAGCAGTGGTTGGTAATGAGGTGCTGTTGCGAAACGACCTTGATACCCAGGAAATTGTGAGGTACATCCGCCGTGTGAAGGAAGCCATACCCAACATTCCTGTGGGCTATGTGGATGCGTACTATCAATATTACGAAAATAGAGAGCTCATAGAAGCCAGCGACCTTATCCTGGTGAACTGCTACCCTTTCTGGGAAGGTTGTAGCGTAGAAGATGCATCCAAGTACATACGACAGATGCACGCCATTACAAAAGAGATTTCCCAGAATACCCCAATCATCATTACTGAAACAGGTTGGCCAAATCAAGGAGAAAACAACCATGGGGCACAACCTTCAAAAGTGAATGCCATGAAATATTTCATACATGTGAATCAATGGGCGAAAGAAGAGGGCATACCGCTATTCTATTTCTCGTCCTTCGACGAATCCTGGAAGGTACATCATGAAGGTGATGTGGGAGCCCGTTGGGGAATTTGGGATAAAAATGAATCATTAAAATACTAGGAATACTATGTCTTATAGAGGAGAACACGATTTCTTGATGGAGAATGCCCGCTACACAGAGTTTGGTGGGGTGGATTTTGAATCGTATTCAATTGAAGAATTAAAGAAACTTTGGAGAGCAACGCTCGAAAAAGGCATGCACGGATTATGCTTTAGCATGTACGAAGATGGTCAAAAGCCGGGTGACATTATTACCGAAGCTCAGGTAGAGCGAAGAATAAAGATTATAGAACCTTACACGCAATGGGTGCGTTCTTTTTCCTGTATCGAAGGGAACGAATTTGTTCCTAGGGTAGCCCATAAATATGGATTAAAAACCATGGTGGGGGCATGGCTTGGATTCGATCTCAACAAGAATGAAGATGAAATTGAGGCACTGATTGCCTTGGCTAAGGAAGGCTGCGTCGATATCGCCGTGGTTGGGAATGAAGTCATGTACCGTAACGACCTTACCGAAGAACAATTGCTGGATTATATAGAGGTTGTCAAAGATGCTCTCCCAGATATACCGGTGGGTTATGTAGATGCGTATTACGAGTTTTCCCATCGGCCCAGAATTACCGATGCCTGCGATATCATCCTAGCCAATTGTTATCCGTATTGGGAAGGTTGTGATATCGATAACTCCCTCAATCATATGCAACAGATGTTTGGTCAGGCCATGCAAGCGGGAAAAGGGAAACGTGTTATTATAACAGAGACGGGCTGGCCCAGTCAGGGAACGAATTTAAAAGGAGCCTTCCCTTCCGAAGTTAATGCCATGAAGTACTTCATTAATGCGATGCAGTGGGCAACGAGGGACAACGTAGATATGTTTTACTTTTCCTCATTCGATGAAGCTTGGAAAGTAGGGCCCGAAGGAGATGTAGGAGCGTATTGGGGCCTCTGGGATAAACACGAACGGCTTAAATTTTAAAGGCTGATAAAATAGTCGTTAAGATTAGTGTTCCTAGGTAGATCAATCTTTTTTCTAAGCCTATAACGTTTAATTTCTACACTTCTTGGGGAAATATTGAACAGTGGGGCAATCTCTTTGGAAGATAGATTGAGTCTTAAATAAACACAGAGCCTAAGATCATTTGCAGTTAATTCTGGATGCAATTCCTTTACTTTCTTGAAGAAGTCTTTATCGGCATGGTTGAAGGCCTTTTCAAAGAATTTCCAATCATCCTCATTGTTGAGGTTTTTATTGATGATACGAATTACCGAAGGTAACTTACCAAGATCTGTAATCGTTTCCAATTCTGCCTTTAGATCATTAAGTATGCTGTTCTTTTTAACCATGCTCATGGTCGAAATAGCAAGTTCACGGTTACGGGATTCGATCTCCTGATTTAGACTCTGATTTTTCAGTTGAATAATTTCCTTCTGATTGGCCAGCGTTTTGAGTTCCATATCCCTTTCATTTTTTTCCAATAGACGTTCCCGTTGTTTTCGGTAATATCCACGGTGAAAGGCGTGCATCGCGAATAACAATAAGATAAAACCAATGATGTAACCCACTATGGCAGTATTCGATGCAAACCATGGCTTGGCGATTTCGAAGGAAAAAGAGGCTGTGTTCAATGATTCCCGAGCATCGATCCGTGATCGTACCTGAAATTCGTAGTCCCCATAGGGTAAATTATCGTAGGATTTAGATGCAGTTTTAGACCATGAACTCCATTGCTCTTGTAGGCCCACTAGGCGATATTGGTATTCTGTAAGATGGAATTTATTGAAATCCGGCGTGCTAAATTCGAAGTACAAGTAGTTTTCCTTGGTGGCAAATTCTTGAAATTTATCCAAGGGAATCAATTGCATATTACCCTGTACAGTGCCAACAGACGCACTGTTAATTTTTACTCTTTGTTCCCTGTCATCGGGATATGATAAATCCATTCGCAAATAGCCACTCGAAGTACCCACCAAATAGTCTTGATCCCCTAGGAAGGAAATATTTTCGAAACCCTCCAGACCGGTTCTTAGAAACGCCGGAATAGCGATGGTTCGGATCTTTGGTGCATTATTTAGTTTGTCCGTTGAGATTTGAACTAATGTATTTTTAGTAAAGGCCCATAAATTGCCCGAAGCATCAGAAACCAATTTGCCCGACACATATTCATCATTAGAAAAAATAGCGCTCAATTGCTCCTCCCTAACAAACTCATTGGTTGCATTATCGAAGCTGTAAATACCATCTTTAAAGGCGTAATAAACAGTATTGTTGAATTTAGCCAGACTCGCATGTGATCCTTTAGAAACCGACGGAACTTCTCGGAAATCGATAGCTTGGGCATACGAATTGTCTACCTCAAGCTGAAAAACTCCTTTGTATTCGTGACCCACAAGAATTTCATAGTCTTGGGTGAATTCGAAAAAGCGGGAAGAAATATGAAAGTCAGCAATTTTATTTCTGTAGCGCCAACTATTCCCATCCTTTTCTAAAATATGCAAACCATCGTAATTCCCCTGTATTAGGAGATTGGGTCTGTTCGGAATTTTCTTGATATCCCAAGTACCCTGTACATTGGCGATCCTTTGCGCCGAATTTCCAATGATCTGAAAAGTTCCTGTATGGTGGCCACAAAATAGCATCCTGTCCACTATTTTAAGGTTCCAGACCTGGGCTTCTGTACCCGGCACCAACTGAAAGGCTTGATTGGAATCCAGAGGTCTGGAGAATAGCCCTTGGTTGGTGCCTAAGTATAAATACCCTTCATGAACAATAGAAGCATACACGGTTCCTAGACTCCCATTTCTATTGGCATAGGTCGAAAAAGGCACCTGGGTGTTTATGCAGTCGATGCCATGATCCAGGCCTAACCAGATATTCTTTTGTCGATCTTCAAAAAGGGATAATGCCGTATTGTCCCCCAGACCGCTGGATTGGTCCATTTGGTACAATACACTGCCAGTTTCCGAAAGCGCAATCACCCCATTGGCTATGGTTCCCAAAACCACATGCCCATTCTCCAAGGTAATACTGTTGTAAATACTCACGGTTTCGAGTAGAGGATCTGCTGGGACCGGTATTTCGGAAAAGTTGCCTTCCCTTATTTCGAAGAAACCATCGGCAGCGGTAAGTGCCATCAACGAGCCTTGACGTTCGAAAAGGTTAACAAGCACTTTCTCCCTAGCGATTGGGTCGTCACTTAAAAGGACTTTTTCTTTGTTCTCGATCGCATATATACCCTCTCCGGCGACTTGAAAATAGAAGGAGCCGTTAGATTGAAACAGTTTAAGAATGGTGTTGTCGGAACTTATAAAACTGAATGTTTCATCTACCGTATTATAGAGGTAGATTCTATTTAAGGATTGAAAGAGGATCCATTGATCGTAATCAATGATATTCCAAATCTGCTCGTCTTCCACCATGGGTTCAGTGAGAATGGCACTCAAGGAAGTATATTCAAGCCGACCCAATTGGTTGCGCTCCCAGTATCCGAAATCCATGTAGCAACCTGTATAGATCCTATCCTTTATGGCGTTTACCGAACGAAAAATGGTTTCATTAGGGGAAGGGTATAAGGTCCATCTGGCTCCGTTAAATTCTAGAAGTCCCTTATTGTTGGCTGCATAAATGTAGTTTTCATCAGATTGGGAAATCATCCAATTCTGATTTTCCGCACCATAAGTCGATGGAGTATAATTTACAACTGGGGGTAATTCTTGTGCAATCCCAATGGCACCGGATAGTAAAATGAGTATATAGATCAGCTTCTTCAAACGCAATACAAAAGAGTAGTCTCTATGTGCTAAATCCGCTTCAGATACACCTGAGAAGCGGTTTTCAGTTTTACCGAAGATACAAAAAACACTTCTTTCCCGTTCCATACCGATGCAATGAGATAATGGTTCCCTTTGTAATAAGAACCCATGACTTCTACAAGTAAGGGCGTTTCAGTTTTCGATATGCCCAATTGATGGGGGAGTAAGTAAAGGACGGGTTTGGTAGCATCATCTGGAAAAAGTGACGCAGGGAGCTCATTTACTTCCCCAAAAAAACTTCCTTGATATCGGCTGGAGATATGGGTATAAATTTCCTTCGGTGTTCCCATAGCTTCTACACCTCCTTGATGTAGGATAAGCAATTGATCCGAAAAAGCCAGCGCTTCTTCACTATCATGTGTAGCGGTGATACAGGCAATATTTTTCTCTTTTAAATAACCGTAAAGCTTCCTCCGCAATTTGTTCTTCCGAAAACTATCGATGTGACTGAAAGGTTCGTCCAAGAGAAGTAACTCTGGTTCTTTAGCCAAGGCTTTTGCCAATGCAACCCGTTGCTTCTGTCCACCGCTGAGGTCTTTCACCATTCTGTCCTTATGTTCCTCCAGATCAACTACCCTAATAAGCTCTTCAACCCTTTCAAGATCACTTTCGGCATCCAATCGATTGAGATGGGTCGCGATATTCTCCGAAACCGTAATGAAAGGCATAACGTTAAATTCTTGGGCCACCAATTTCATAAAAGGTTCGCCAGGAATGAGATTGTGGTTGGGACCCAATAGGGGCTTTTCATCCCATGTAAGGGATCCATTTTCCAAATGGAGCAATCCATAAATGATATGCAGCAGGGTAGATTTTCCGCATCCACTCTCCCCTAATACGGCGAGATGTTCGCCTTTCTGAAGGCAAAACGAAATCTCTTTGAGAATGTCATCTTCAGTATAAGAAAAAGAAGAAATGGCGACCTTAAGCATGGAGTCTATTAAAAGAGAAGGTTGTCATGGACGTTTCGAAAATGTTCGATACATGACAACCTTCAATTATATGTTTCGATAAAAATTATTCCTTAATCTCACTGTTAACCTTTTCGGGCAGTACTTCATAGCCCATATTGAAAAGGGTGAATCCAAAAATGTCAGCATATTGTTCGATGGTTTTGGCTACAGGGGTTCCTGCACCATGTCCTGCGTCCGTTTCGATACGAATAAGTACTGGATTGGTACCGGCTTGCTTTTCCTGAAGTTCGGCAGCAAACTTAAAACTGTGGGCGGGTACTACGCGATCGTCATGATCCCCCGTAGTAACCAAAGTAGCTGGATAGCTGGTACCTGCCGTAACATTATGCACTGGGGAATACCCTTTTAGGTATTGGAACATTTCTTCGCTTTGTTCTGCAGTACCATAGTCATACGCCCAACCAGCTCCAGCCGTGAAAGTATGATAACGCAACATATCCAATACACCTACCGCTGGTAATGCAACTTTCATAAGATCAGGACGTTGTGTCATCGTGGCACCTACCAAAAGACCTCCATTGGATCCACCACGAATGGCGAGATAATCACTTGAGGTGTAATTGTTTTCGATGAGGTATTCGGCAGCAGCGATAAAATCGTCGAATACGTTCTGCTTGTTCATCTGTGTTCCAGCAACGTGCCACTCCTTACCATATTCTCCACCACCACGAAGGTTAGGAACCGCATAAATGCCGCCTTGCTCCATCCAAACGGCATTGGAAATACTGAAGCTTGGCGTTAGCGATATGTTGAAGCCACCATAACCATAGAGAATGGTCGGGTTTTTTCCGTTCATTTCAAGATCCTTCTTGTGGGTAATTATCATGGGTACTTTGGTGCCATCCTTGGAGGTATAAAACACCTGGTTACTCACATAGTCGTCTGGATTGAAATCGATCTTGGACTTTCTGTACAATTCCGAATTTCCAGTATCCATATTGAACTTATAAATGGTCGATGGATTCACATAATTGGTGAAAGAATAGTATAGTTCGGAATCCTTCTTTTTGGCTCCAAAACCTCCTGCACTACCTACTCCTGGGAGTTCAATTTCCCGAATTTTGTTTCCATCGAAATCGTATTGGTAGACCTTGGAAACGGCATCTACCATATACTCCGCAAAGAAATACTTACCACCGCTGGATGGGCTTAATACATGCTCCGTTTCTGGAATAAAATCTTCCCAGTGATCTGAAGTTGGATTGGAGGCATCCACCTTGACAATCTTTTTATTGGGCGCATCCAAGTTGGTACTAAGGTACAAGGTAGATCCTTCATTTTCCATAACGTAGGTATCACTATCGGTATGGTCCAATACGGTCACAAAACCACTTCCTGCTTGCTCAAGGTCTTTGATAAAAAGTTTATTCCCTGAAGTGGAAACACTCGCGGTAACGACTAAGTATCTATTGTCTTCGGTAACATATCCACCAACATATCGGTGTTTTTCCTCAGGTGTTCCTCCAAATACGAGGGCATCCTCACTTTGTGGAGTACCCAATTTGTGATAATATAGTTTGTGCTGATCTGTTTTGGCCGAGAGCTCGCTTCCTTTGGGCTTGTCGTAACTGGAATAGTAAAAACCATCATTGGCTTTCCAGGAGAGCCCACTAAACTTTATATCGATAAGCGTGTCCTCGGTAATTTCTTTGGTTTCAGCATTCATTACGAGTACTTTTCTCCAATCGCTACCTCCTTCAGAGATGCTATAGGCAGCAGTTTTTCCATCTTCAGAAAAAGTAAGTCCTCCCAGGGATATCGTTCCATCTTCCTTAAAGGTATTTGGGTCTAGGAACACCTCTGCTGTATTGGGATCATCACCGGTTTTGAAACGATAGATTACATATTGGTTCTGAAGCCCGTCGTTTTTGTAGTAATAGGTATAATCACCTTCTTCAAAAGGCGCTCCCACCTTTTCGTAATTCCAAAGTGAGGAGAGGCGATCTTTCAGTTCCGAACGGAACGGAATGGAGTCTAAATAGCCAAAGGTAACGGCGTTTTGAGCCTTTACCCACTCTCCGGTTTCTTCACTCATATCATCTTCAAGCCATCGGTAAGGATCTTGCACTTCGGTACCGAAGTAATTATCCACGGTATCCACTTTTTTGGTTTTATGGTAGGTCACAACGATTGGTTCTTTTTTTTCGGTTTCGGCACAAGAACCCAGAAGGGATAATGCCAAGAAGGATAAAAATAAATTTTTCATTTTTGGTTCGTATTAAGCGTCGTTAAAAATACGCAATTCTTAAGGTGTATTGTGTTAGGAATCTGTTAGAATTAGTACTGAAACAATGGACGATAGGCCTTCCAATATTTATAAATAAGAATGATGTTGCAAAGCATGATGATAATGGCCACTAAAGAGCCTGAAATGTTCAAGAAAATATGGAACAATAAGATATTTATTGATATGGGAGCCAATACGATTAAAGCGAAGGGCACCCATTTCTTTAGAATGAGAAGAAGACCTACTCCAATTTCGATAATGGCTATTAAATAGAACACATACCCCGTGTTTTTTAAGGACTCGAGAAAATTAAAGGCCGCTTGAGGCATTTCGAACATGGTGAGAAACCCGAAAAACTTGTTAAGCCCAAATACCAATAGGGATAAACCAAGTATAAACCGGAGAATTGTGGTAAACGTGGAATTCATAAGCTTGGAAGGTTGGATTAGTGTTCTTTAAAGATACAAAAAAACACCGCTCGAAAAGGATCCGAACGGTGTCATGCAACTAGCAAATAAATTCTTGCTTATTTTTTGATAAAGCGTTGTGTTCTAATAAGATTCTTATCGAAAACCCTTAGGATGTAATTTCCCTGTGAAAGTTGGGAAACATCGATAGACTCACCTTCCAATTTGGCGTTGGCCACTCTTCGTCCAGTGACATCAAAAATGGTATAAATGGGAGTATCGAACTCGTTTACGGTTCCCAAATTAAGGATATCCGATGTTGGGTTCGGGTACAAAATCAAATTGTCCACAAGGGTATCTTCCAATCCAAGGGTAGAACCTTCGATTACCTCGATAGATTGGTTGGCAGGAACATCTTCTAGAATGTCGATGGTTCCGGAGGTCCAATAAATGGTGACGTTAACCATTTCATCGGCTCCCAGTCCAAAGTGTGTGTTCATACTACTCATATCTCCAAATCCTTCACCACTTCTAACATCACGCATCTGCGTTCCCAAAGCCGAAGTAATTTCAACACGAGCGCCCAAACCGTCTACATTACTATCGGTTCCGACAGTATAAATTTTAAGCCAGTTATTAGCATTTCCATTGTTGTAGTGTATGGTACTCCCTAGGAAAACATCGATAAATCCATCGTCGTTGGCGTCTCCAAATGCACCATTAATGAAGTTGGCGGAGGATCCAATGGTAAAGGTTAAATCTCCATTTCCGTATAAAATGGTGTTAGAGCTAGCGATGTCTGCATACCCATCATTGTTAAAATCATGAGTAGCATTTTCAATATCTGTGCTGTTAAAGGATTCAAGACCGGATCCCGTGATTACATCTGTGAACGTTCCGTCTCCGTTGTTACGCATTAAACGGTGGAATCCGTCTCCTAAGCTACTGGCACCTACCCAAGCGTCCATATCTCCGTCATTATCGTAATCTGCCCAAGCTGAAGACCAGGTTTGCATGTCATCTTCCAAACCAACAATTGCACCTATCTCGGTGAATGTTCCATCTCCATTGTTGTTGTGCAATTCATTGTCACGTCTGGCAGACTCACCACCACACTTGGCAATAAAAAGATCTACGTCACGATCGTTGTCATAATCGATCCAAACCGATCCATAGTGTCCTCCTGAAGGGTAATCTCCCAGTCCTCCTTGGAAGAACGTAAAGTTTCCATTACCATCGTTAATGTAGTAAACATTGGGTTCTACATCGTGGCATACGAAAGCATCCAAGTGTCCATCATTATTAATATCAACAAAATTGGAACGTTGTGAAAACACGTATTCACTTCCAGAAATTTCGGTATAGGCCGTACCATCATCACTCGCTTTCATAAAGGTTACACCGTTTCCACCTCCATAGAGAAGATCGGTATATCCATTGCGGTCGTAATCTGCCGCTGCCATACTCCAGGAGGGAAGATTGTTGGCATTGGTAGTTGAGATATTGGTTTCAACAAATGTACCATCATCTTGCTGGTAGAAGATCTGAATATTGCTACTGGTTACAGAAACAATGTCATCCAAGTGGTCGCCATTCATATCAACCAAAGTTCGGCTATACGAACCATTGGTAGCAATACCTTGCGTAGTAAAGGATACTTCTTGCGCCATCAAAGGAAAGACCGCCATTAGAGCACCCAATAAAATAGTTTTTTTCATGATTATGAGTATTAGATTCAATAGTTGATTCGTTAATTACAATTTTCTGATAAGGAATTGATCCATTCCTCAATTAAAGCAACACCTTCTTCGTGTTGTATGGTTCTACCCAACAAGGGCATTCTATAGTTTTCTTCGTTAGTCTCCATTCTAAAAAAGAGAACAGAATCGTCTGGAGCTCCGGGAGTAATAATTTTACTATTATCATATCCAGGAATCGGAGTCTGAGGTGTATCGCATACACCCATTAAAACTGGATCTGTGGTTTCATCGAAGGCAAAACGAATGGCTCTATAATTACAGTGGCCTTCGTCACTATGACAGCTAGCGCAATTTATATCGAAATAGGATCTCACCCTCAAGTCTAGGGGTTGCGACGTGTCATTATAATCTACCACACCATTGATATTGTCTGGAACATTATTGGCTAGATATCCCATGTCCATCCATTTTTGCAGTTGATTTTGAGCACCATCAGCATACGGATAATCCGAATCCAAGCTCTGTGGTTTGGTTCCAATAGGAGCATTCACAAAATTGGCCTTATGGCATGTAAAACACTGACTGTCTGCCGGAATTCGGTAGTTGGTAGACTTTTCAACGCCATCCTGTAACCAAGTAATGTCTACAAAACCTCCATCGCCCGAAGTATCTAAATCGGCTTCATTTTGGGCGTCGTTCCATAGATAATCCGCAGTAATCCATCCATCCGATTTCTTGATGAGTAATCGTGTTTCAATGATTTGAGTGTTATTGCCAGGCTGCACATTTTCGTAGTAAAAAGTCTTAATGAGGATGGCACCCACAGGGAAATCCAACAATTCACTATCACTCACATACGAGGCTTGCGTTCCCATAGGCATCCATACAAATCTCTTTTTTAGGGCATAATCTGTAAATAAGCTACTGGTGGGCTTGTAAGGAAGCACACCATAAACCGGGTTGTGGTCTGCCATATTGCCATTGAAGAAATTATAATCGGACAATTTTGGGTAGGGAACCGCGTCGATATCGAAAACCACAGGTGATATGGGCAGGACCGTTATGGTCACAGTTTCTGTCTCACAATTTTCACTGTTGGCATCGCAAATGGTATACTGAAAAGTAACTTCTCCGAAAAAACTGTCGCTAGGGGTATATCGAATACTGTCGTCTTGCGTATTAGAAGGTGTCCCATTGTCTAGAACCGTTGCGCTCCCAGACGAAGGATTGCTCAATTGTAATACCCCATCTGTTGGAACGTTGCTATCGTTCGAAAAAATAGGGATGTCCACTGTGGCATTTTGGAATACCTCTGCAGCATCGGGTTGGGTAGTAATATTGAGTGGGACATAGGTGTCCCCACCATCGTCTTTGTTGCAGGCAAAAAATAACACTGCAAGGGTCAAAAAACCAAAGAATCGTAGGCAAATTCTTTTCATAGTAACTCGTAAACAATTTTTTATTAAAAAGGGATCCCCGAAAGAATCCCTTAAATGTACTAAAAACTTTTGTTTACAAGTGTTTACGAGGGTTTTTGTGTGAATTTTATGAGAAAAGTGGGCGGTAATGATCCCAATGTTTGTACATCAAATAGGCATTCACTAATGCCACTACAATGGCTGGGCCAATATTGGGAAGGTTTACGAAGGCATGGAATAATACAATATTGATAGAAATCGGTACTAACATTACCAATGCAAATGGTACCCATTTCTTTATCACCAATAACAGGCCAACAATGACCTCGGTAAGCCCTACTAAGTGCATGATATACCCTTTGCCACTTCCTGCCTCAGGCCCTGAATAGCGCAGGGCATCGAAGAGGTGTTGGGCTTCAGGAAATCCGGTAAAATCGAAATCCTGAAGAAACCAAAGGAATTTGTTCAGTCCAAATGCCAAAAGCATTAGTCCAAGTCCTACGCGTAAAATAATGTGAAAGATTTTCATGGTTGTCTTTTAAAATGGTTATGCGCGTTTAGACGCAAGACTCCGAAAAGACTTACATGATAGCGAATTAAACCAGTTCGTGATGCAACAAATATTCGGCAATTTGAATGGCATTGGTCGCAGCTCCTTTTCGGAGGTTATCACTCACCACCCAAAGGTTAAGCGTATTGGGTTGGGTCTCATCCCTTCTTAGCCTTCCTACGAAGACCTCGTCCTTTTCATGGGCATAAATTGGCATGGGATAGGTATTGGTATCGGGATTGTCCTGTACGGTTACCCCAGGTGTAGCATGCAAAATTTTGCGCACTTCTTTAAGGTCGAAATCATTTCTGAATTCAACATTTACCGCCTCACTGTGTCCACCAGCCGTAGGGATGCGAACCGCTGTTGCAGAAACCGAAAAAGTACGATCATTCAAAATTTTCTGGGGCTCACGGGCCAATTTCATTTCCTCTTTGGTGTATCCGTTTTCTTCGAAAACATCGCAATGGGGTAAGGCATTTTTATGAATGGGATAGGGATAGGCCATTTCCCCTCGCTGACCGGAAATCTCATTCTCCAATTGCTTTACCGCTTTAACGCCCGTTCCTGATACCGATTGATAGGTAGCCACCACCACGCGTTTCATCTGGTATTTTTTATGCAAGGGAGCCAATGCCATGACCATTTGTATGGTCGAGCAATTGGGATTGGCGATGATCTTATCTTCTTTTGTCAAAACATCTGCATTGATTTCTGGAACCACAAGCTTTTTACTCGGGTCCATGCGCCATGCAGACGAATTGTCGATGACCGTTGTGCCTACCTCAGCAAATTTTGGAGCCCATTCTACCGAAGTGCTTCCGCCCGCCGAGAAAATGGCGATATCGGGTTTGGCTTCAATGGCTTCCTCGAGCCCAATGATTTTATGAAGTTTTCCTTTGAATACAATTTCCCGGCCTACGGATCGACGGGAAGCTACAGGCAACATTTCCTTGATCGGGAATTGCCGTTCTTCCAATAATTTCAGCATGACACTACCCACCATTCCGGTGGCACCTACTACAGCTACTCTCATTTTAGGTCTGTTTTCCATCAAATGTAAACGTTTATGAAATTGGCCTGTAAAATTACAACGAAAAAAAAGACCATCCTGTCGAAAAACAGGATGGTTTAGTTAAAATGTATAGTGTAGCGGTATTTCGGCGTCTTATTTTTTTAGCGCATCTCTAATTTCCGTCAATAAATCGATTTCGGATGGTCCTGGATCTGGTGCAGGTGCCTCTTCCTTTTTCTTCTTCGTTTTGTTGTATGCCTTGACGATCATGAACAATACAAATCCAACAATTACCAAGTTAATGAGTGCATTTACCCATTTACCCCACATAATGGCATTTTCGGGAGTGGTAACAGTTCCGTCCTCGGCTACAACTGCTTCTGAAAGTATGACTTTCATTGAGGAAAAGTCCATGCCTCCGGTAAAATGACCTATGATGGGCATCATAATATCATTGGTAAATCCTGAAACAACACCACCAATTGCACCTGCCAAAATTACGGCAACTGCTAAATCGATGACATTACCTGTCATGATAAATTCTTTGAATTCTTTAAGCATTTCTGATTGGTTTTGAGGGTTAATAAGTTCCAAATTACACAAAAGCATTAGCTTTCACAAAATTCTGTAGGAATTATCTTTTCGGTTTTCGACGAACGACGCGCTTTACCCTTTGGGAGATAGCCGTGAGTAATTCGTAGGAAATACTTCCCATGCTTTCAGCCAAATCAGAAGCATTCTGTTGGGATCCAATAATGATAACTTCGTCACCCTCTTTACAGTCGATCCCTGTAATATCGACCATGAGCATATCCATGCATACATTGCCTATGATAGGGACCGAGTGTCCATTTATGACCACCTTTCCTACACCATTTCCTAAGTTTCTGGAAATACCATCGGCATGACCTATGGGTAGGGTAGCTGTTTTAGCAAAATGGGTGGCTTTGTAAGCTCTATTATACCCTACGGTTTCACCAGGTTCTATAGTATGGATTTGTGAAATAATGCTTTTTAAGTGGACAACGGGTTTTAAATTAGCATCGTAGGCCTCAGAATTGCCATACCCGTACAATCCAATGCCTGTTCGTACCATATCGAACTGCGCCTCTGGGTAGTTGAGGATAGCCGAGGTATTGCTTTGGTGGAGCATTGGGCGATACCCAAGTCGCTCCGCCATGTCGGATGCAATGTTCTTGAAGTTTGCTATTTGCCCCAAGGTGAACTCCCTTTCGTTCATGTCCTCACTCGCAGCCAAATGCGAAAAAAGTGACTTGATTTTAATGGATTGAGTTTCGGCAAGCCGTTCGACAATCCACTCGGTATCACTTTCCCAAAATCCCAGACGGTTCAATCCAGTATTGAATTTAATATGAACGGGATAGTCCTGTTGTTTTTTGCCCTCTGCAACGGCCACGAACGATCGAAGGATCCGTGCACTATAAAGGGCAGGTTCTAGGCATCGATCTATGAGGGATTCAAAATGAACAGGCTGTGGGTGAAGTACCAAAATAGGCTGTGTAATACCTGCATCCCTAAGCGCAATGCCTTCTTTTACGTACGCCACAGCGAAATAATCTACGCCCAATGAAGCCAATTCTTTGGCCACCTCACAAGCATCACTGCCATAACCGAAGGCTTTTACCACCCCCATAACTTTGGTATCGGGATGTAACTTGGACGTAAGGAATTCGTAATTGTGCGCTAGAGCGTCCAGATCAATTTCAAGAACGGTTTCATGCGTTTGGCTCATAATGGGCAATAGGTCTTATTGGGCTCTTTTTTTTGGAGTGATTTGCTCGGCATCATTCACATCCATTTTGCGCACTTTTTCACGGAGTTGGGCCTTGTAAAAAGCAGCTCTACTAAGCGGTTCGTATTCGTCTGTTTCCCCGAGCAAAACAAGATCATCACTTTTTGCTTTCCGGTAGCTGTAATTGGCTAGGTTGCCTGTACGGGTGCATACAGCGTGCACTTTGGTAACATACTCGGCCGTGGCCATGAGCGCTGGCATGGGGCCAAACGGATTGCCCTTGTAGTCCATATCCAGACCTGCCACGATAACGCGCATTCCCTGGTTAGCAAGGTCATTGCAAACTTTTACGATTTCGTCGTCGAAGAACTGGGCTTCATCAATCCCCACAACGTCGCATCCATCAGCCAGAATAGGAATATTGGCGGCAGCCGGAACGGGCGTAGAACGAATTTCATTACTATCGTGTGAAACCACTTTGTCCTCATCGTAGCGAACATCCACAGCAGGCTTAAAGATTTCTACCTTCTGCCGGGCAAATTGGGCGCGCTTTAACCTTCGGATGAGTTCCTCTGTTTTTCCCGAAAACATGGAGCCACAGATCACTTCAATCCACCCAAATTGCTCCTTCTGGTTCACCGTATTTTCAAGAAACATAACTTAATTTTAGAATAAAACGTAAAACTTTGACGTTTACGTAAAGGATGCGTAAATTTAACAAAACAAAAAATAGGAAGGCACTTTAATTGGAAAAGTTATGAAGAAGAAACTTCGGTTGCAGATAAAGGATTTGGCCTCACAGATCCTTTCCGAAAATTCAGAGAACAATACCCGAAAAATGAAGGAACTGACACGTGAGCTTTTCGAAAAGCTTACGGTATTGGAGTATGTAGAAGTACAGTTATTGGGTGAGGGAGAAGATGAAGCAGGAGAACAATCCTTCGATTCTAAAAGTTACAGGGAAAACAACTGGTTCAAAGAGCCAGAGCCTGTTCCACAACCCGAGCATAAGGAAGAATTGGTAGAGCCGGCCATCGAAAAAATTAAAGACATCGTTGCACAAATGCCAGAGGAATCCCAAAGTGTGGATGCCTTACTGGAAGAGGTTTTACCCAAAAAAGAATTCCATAAAAACGATTTAGAGGAGTTTGCCTCCAATTATCAGGAGATGCCTGTTTTTGAACGTAAAGACGATAGTCATGTCGCTACCGAAGTGAAACCCGTTATCGAAACGAAAAAAGAAGAACCCGCACCAGAAATTGAGGAACGGGTGAGTGCCAATGATATGGATCGACCCAAATCGATCAATGATGCAGTGGGTAAAGGGCTTCATATTGGCCTCAACGACCGTTTGGCCTTCGTAAAGCATCTTTTCGACGGCAAAAGTGAGGATTATACCCGTGTGCTTTCGCAAATAAGCACCTTTGGAAATTATGAAGAAGCCGAAACCTTTATTAAAGGGAAGGTAAAGCCCGATTACAATTATTGGCTTCAGAAAGAGGATGTGGCGAATCGTTTCATGAAGATCATTGAGAAGAGCTTCAGTTAATTGAATTTTACATAACCAACCCAAATGAAACTTCAGAAGATTATTTATTGGGTAGCTACCCTGCTATTCTGTGCGGTTATGCTGTATTCGGCATCCATGTATTTTTCCAATACGGAAATGGTCAAGGGATTCTTCGAACGATTTAATTATCCTACATATATCGTGATCCCATTGGCGGTTGCAAAAGTGCTTGGCGTGATCATGGTAATATGGAGAAAAAGCAAATGGCTTACCGAATGGGCCTATGCAGGATTCTTTTTCGATGTTGTTCTTGCTTTCTTTGCCCATCAGATGCTCGGGGATGATGTTACCTTCACCCTTGCTACCCTTGTATTTTTATTGCTCTCCTATTTCTTCGGAAAGGAGGTTCGATCCTAACCCATGGCCAAACTATACCTTGTTCCAACACCCATCGGCAATTTACAAGACATGACTTTTCGTGCCATCGAAGTGCTTAAAGAAGCCGATATTATTTTGGCCGAAGATACCCGCACCAGTGGAAAACTATTGAAACATTTCGATATCGCCACGCCCATGCATTCACATCATATGCACAATGAGCACAAAACCGTAGCGGGAATCGTGGAAAGGATTAAAGCTGGTGAAACCGTGGCTTTGATCAGCGATGCAGGAACTCCCGCCATTAGCGACCCCGGATTTTTACTCACCCGTGCTTGTGTAGAAGAAGGCATTGAAGTGGATTGCTTACCCGGTGCAACAGCTTTTGTTCCAGCATTGGTAAACAGCGGACTTCCGAACGATCGTTTTGTGTTCGAAGGGTTTTTGCCTGTAAAGAAAGGCCGCCAAACCCGACTGCAATTATTGGCAGAGGAGACCCGTACGATGATCTTCTACGAATCCCCTCATAAATTATTGAAGACCCTTTCCCATTTTTCGGAATATTTTGGGGCAGATCGTCGTGTTTCAGTATCACGCGAATTGACCAAAATGCACGAGGAAACCATTCGGGGTACGCTTACTGAGGTCATTGGGCATTTTGAAAAGAAAGCACCCAAAGGCGAATTGGTGGTCATAGTACAGGGCAAAAAATAATGAAAGCACTTCTTTCTGATATTAAAGATTGCACCTTTTGCGAAGAGTATCTTCCCTTAGGCCCTCGCCCTGTGGTGACAGGTCACCCAGATGCTAAAATTGTGATCATTGGTCAGGCGCCTGGTACCAAGGTGCATGCCTCGGGCATTCCGTGGGATGACGCCAGCGGGAAGGAATTGCGGAGATGGTTGGATGTGACCCCCGAAGTCTTTTACGATACCTCAAAGATTGCCATCGTCCCTATGGGATTCTGTTATCCCGGCAAAGGAAAAAGTGGGGATTTGCCACCACGTCCCGAATGCGCTCCAAAGTGGCATGAAACCCTGCTATCGCAAATGAAGCGTGTCGAACTTGTGTTGCTCATTGGGATGTATTCCCAAAAATACTATTTGCAAGATGCCGCTAAACGAACGCTCACTGAGACGGTTCAGCATTATGGTGAATATCTACCTAAGTACCTTCCTTTACCCCATCCATCGCCCCGAAATCGAATTTGGATGAAACGAAACGATTGGTTCGAGGCCGAAGTGGTTCCTGTCCTTCGAAAAGAAGTTTCTCGTATGTTGAAATAAAAAGCGCCCCGATTTTTCGAGGCACGCTATTTTAATATATGGAAAAAGGGATTACAAATGCTTCCCTTTGTTCCACCCGTGTTTTCCTAAGTATTGATTTCCACTTTCTACGGCTCCATCTTCGATGGAAGTTCCCATAGAATCGTTCCAGCGGTTCAGGTATCCAAACAAGGATATGACACCCAACATCTCTACAATTTCACCTTCGTCCCAATGTTCATATAGGCGTTTTTTGATTTCTTCGTCTACTTGATTGGGCACCTGTGAAGCCTGCAAGGAAAAATCCAGTGCGGCGCGTTCTGCCTCACTAAAAGCAGGATGGGTTCGGTATTCCCAGATATTGTCCAACTGTTCTTGTTCTGCACCGTAACGTTCTGCTGCCCTAATAGCATGGGCTTGGCAATAACGGCAACCGGTTGAATTGCTACTCACCCAAGCGATCATTCTTTTTAAGGCCGAAGTTACCCGTCCTTCATTGGCCATTACGGCTTTATTTAAATTGATGAACGCTTTACTGATGGCAGGCCTACGCTGCATCGTTAAGACGCTATTGGGACAAAACCCTAGGGTTTCGTTGAAAAACTCTGCTAATTCTTTTGTTTCCAGATCATGATCTGCTGAAAGAGGTGTTACTAAAGGCATAGGTTCGTATTTACGTTTAAGCGTCTCGAAAATACGATTTCCCCGGCATAATTTCGTTGATTGAATAAAGTAAATTGAATGCTGTTATTCCTTAAAGCTACAGAACCCAATGTATTCGAATGAAAAAAGCCGTGAATGTTTATCCTTTCACGGCTTTTGGCTAATTCAACTAAACTTTAACTCTATAAAAAAATTACGCTATTACTTTCATTTTGATAGTGCTAATATATGCGGTGTTGAAAAATATTAGCACATGTTATACACTGAAAATCAATCAACTAATTCCATGTTGTTCAAAGGGGAAAAATCCCTTTTTGAAATAGGGCGCATTTCTTGTAATTTGTAGAATTAATGAAAAGGCATATGCGTTGGAACTTAAAACCAAAACCTTCGCCAGAGAAGGTAACCAAACTAGCAACCGAACTCACCATAGATCCCATTTTAGCTTCCCTTCTGGTGCAAAGGGGAATCGAAACTTACGAAGCAGCCAAAAACTTTTTTAGACCTTCCCTGGAAAATCTGCACGATCCTTTTCTCATGAAAGACATGGAGCTGGCGGTAGATCGTATTGAAAAGGCCCTTCAATTTGGGGAAAATATTCTGGTATATGGCGATTACGATGTAGACGGTACTACCAGTGTTGCTTTGGTGGCTTCCTTTTTAAAGACCATCACACCCAATATTGCCACTTACATACCCGATCGCTATGAGGAGGGTTATGGAATTTCCTATCAAGGGATTGATTTTGCTGAGGATAACGACTTTAGCCTCATTATTGCTTTGGACTGTGGTGTGAAAGCCATCGACAAGGTGGCATATGCTTCGGAAAAAGGAATCGATTTCATTATTTGTGACCATCACCTCCCGGGAGAGGACATTCCCAAGGCAATAGCTGTTTTGGATCCCAAACGGCCCGATTGTGGGTATCCGTACAAGGAATTGTGTGGGTGTGGTGTTGGATTCAAATTGATTCAGGCCCTGGGCATGGGTGTTGGGATCACGTCTCAGGATCTGATTCCTTACATGGATTTGGTGGCAACAGCCATTGGAGCAGATATTGTTCCCATAACGGGCGAGAATAGGGTGCTCGCACAATTGGGTTTGCAGGTGATTAACAACCATCCCAGAACGGGCTTTCAAGCGATTTTAAAACAAGTCAAGAAAAAGAAACTGACCATCACCGACGTGGTCTTTATCATTGCACCACGGATCAATGCGGCGGGTCGTATGAAACATGGAAATCATGCGGTTACACTTCTCACCGAAACGGATATGAATAAAGCAGCGGTTTGGGCAGCAGAAATAGAACAATACAATACCGATCGTAAAGAAACCGACAAGAGAATTACGAAGGAGGCACTACAACAGATTGAAGATAACCAAGAACAGGACCGGTTCACTACGGTGGTTTATCATGAGGCTTGGCATAAAGGGGTGATTGGGATTGTGGCTTCCCGATTAACCGAAACCTATTATCGTCCCACCCTTGTATTTACCAAAAGCGGTGATACATTAGCTGGCTCTGCCCGTTCGGTAAAAGGGTTCGATGTGTATAAAGCACTAGAGCAATGCAGTGAGTATATCGTACAGTTTGGAGGGCATAAATACGCAGCGGGTCTTACCTTGGATGCGTCCAATTTTGAAGTTTTTAAGCAAGCATTCGAAGCTACTGTGAAAGCTACCATAGATCCCAAGCTATTGGATCCAGAGCTGGTTTTGGATGCAGAAATTAACTTTAGTGAAATCAATCCTAAACTCTATCGTATCCTAAAACAATTGGCCCCATTTGGTCCTGAAAATAGAACCCCGGTATTTATGAGTACCCATGTAAAGGATACCGGATATGGCAAAAGGGTGGGTGAAGACGGGGATCATTTGCGTTTGGTAATGCGTCAGGGAGATGCTCCAACCCTTCAGGGAATCGGTTTTGGCTTGGGCGATAAAAGCGATATTGCCTGTAATGGAAGTCCTTTTAAAATAGCGTATACCTTGGATGAGAATGAATGGCAGGGCAATGTCAGCCTTCAACTTAGAATAAAGGACATAAAAGTTTAATTTCACTATTTAGATTAATTCTAAATAAGCATCTTTGCATAAAGATGTTCGTTATGCAGGAAATAGATCCTATCTACAAGAATTCGATCGGAATGGGCTTTTATTGGAGAAAGAATGGGGAATCCATTAAGGATACCATTCAGGTTATTTTTCGCGATATGGGTTTTTATTTGAAAAAAGGCGAGATCTTATATTTTTCGAAATTGGTGGCACAGGCCAAAACCAGTTCTCAATGCCCATCGGGCTGTAAATCCCATGGTTGTCGTTCCATTCTGTTAAAAACACCTTCTAAGCAAATAGATTTGGCCGTTAGCCGAAGAGAATTGAATGCTGTGGATGATCTTTTGAATGGCATCATTTTTCATCTTGATCTTCAGGATTACTTAAATAACTTGTCCTTAAACTAGCCTATTGCTGTTTTTTATTGGAAAGGTTTCTTATTTTTATGGAAACTAACCAAAATGAAACAGATCATTATCTTTTTGCTGCTTGTCATTATTGGTATCATGGGATACAATGTGTACAGTAAATACCAGCGCTTTTCATTGACCGATTACGCTTATAAAGTTCCAGAAGATCTCAACTTTGATAGGGCAGACCAAGACGTTCTGCTCAATTATTACGAGGCCGTAGAAGCTGTAAATGGATATGTTATTACCCAATGGAGTACTAACAAGATCGATGTCCGAAACCCCAAAAAGGATAATGAAACCACCCAGGCAGCCGTATCCGAATATCGAAAAAAGCTTGCCGCCGTATCCTATTACGAAAGCCGATTGCGAAATCCTAAAAGGGAACCCGTGAAACAGGCCCCTTCGGAAGCTGAAAAGAAAAAACAGCTTATCCTAAAATCTTTTTATGCCGATCCCAAAGCGAATGAGTTACGTTTGGGAGAGCAAAATGCGTTGGTCTACGAAATACAGAGATTATTGATACGTAAAGGGGACTCCATTCGTCACGATGGCCTTTTTAGGGCCGAAACCTTTAATGCGCTGCGCAGTTTTGAAGAGAAGAACGGGCTGTTCCCCGATGGGAAACTGGATGCTATAACGCTGGATTATCTTTTGCGCTAGATAGTCAGTAATTTTTGAGTTGGAATTGCTCTCCATCGAAAACGCCATAGGTATAGTGGGTGATCCAGTCGCCCAAATTGAAATAGGTGGAATTTTCTCCCACTGTTATTTCCATAGGTAAATGCCGGTGTCCGAATACGAAATAGTCGTAGTGTTTCTCCTGTAGCTTTCGTTTGGCATAGAGAGCCAACCATTCGTTTTCTTCTCCTAAAAACTTCTTGTCCTCATCTCCAGAGATCAATTTGTTTTTAACAGACATATACTGGGCAAGACGCATTCCCCATTCCGGGTGAAGCCAACGGAACAACCAATTGAAAACCGGATTGGTGAATATTTTTTTCATTCGCTTGTACCCCTTGTCACCTGGTCCTTTACCGTCGCCATGGCCTACCAGGAAAGTTTTGTCATTGAAAGTAAACTCTTTCACATCGCGATAAGTAGGGATATTAAGCTCATCTTCAAAATAACTTCGCATCCATAAGTCGTGGTTTCCCACGAAGAAATGTATCGGGATTCCGCTATCCGATAGCTCAGCGAGTTTTCCTAAAACGCGCACAAATCCTTTGGGCACAACTGTTTTGTACTCGAACCAAAAATCGAAGAGATCTCCCAATAAAAAAACGGCTGCTGCATCCTCCTTTATTTCATCCAACCATTGTACAAATTTCAACTCTCGGGGTCTACTGGCTTCTTTAGTAGGCGCCCCTAAATGATTGTCGCTGGAAAAGTAAATTTTTTTACCCTTGGGAATTTGCATTGGATAAAGATAAGCAAAAGCGTTTTGGGAAAATTAATGGTCGCTGGCAAACCATTCGGCGTAACTGGTTGCGGTTTCTTGGAGCCTCAAGGAATGCAAATGGATGTTTTCGGGCAGTCTTTTTTGGATTTTGTCGGCAAAATCCAGCACCATCATTTCACTCGTTGGCTGATAGTCGACTAACAATACGTCATGCCCACGATTGCTTAGCTCTTTCGCCAATTCAATATGGGGTGTATTTCTATTAAAAACCGTAGCATGGTCAAAGACATCCACGATTTCTTCTTTCACGATTTTTTTAAGATCACCAAAGTCAATTACCATTCCATATTTAACATGACCCGAATCGGAGATGGGGTGTCCAATAACGGTAACCGACAACTTATAACTATGCCCATGTACATTTCTGCATTTCCCATCATACCCATAAAGGGCATGACCGGTTTCGAAGGAGAACTTTTTGGTGATCCTGATTTTAGCCATTTTACTATTTCTTTTTGGAGTGGGGTCTATGGTATCTTCTTGCCTTTATTTTATTGTAAAGGACTACCAAGACCACGAACAATCCAAGGACCATAAAGAGTCCGTTTCCGCTTAAAAACTGTAGTATATCCATAACCTGTAAATATGGGGCTTAAAAATACCACTATTTTGGGAACTTAATTCGGTAACAACAAACTTCTATTGAATTAAGGCATAGTACTTACGCCAATACTTTATGATGAGGGCAATGGCTCTATATGCCACCCAAACGATCATGGCCAACCAGATTCCTTTGAGTTCCCAGTCCAAGTATTTCGTGATATAAAGTACAGGGATGAAACCAAATAGTGTGGCACCAAGGAGTACATTTCGAAGGAATCCCATTTCTCCCAAGCCTTTGAATATGGAATCCAAAGTGAAAGCCAAAGAACAGAAGGGAAGGCTTATGATCACCATAAAAAAGACATCTTGAAAAAGTGAAATCACCAATGCGTCTTTACTGAAAAAGCCTCCAATATAATTATATCCGAGCAGGGCGAGAACGACCAGTATGCCTCCCACTCCTAGATTGTAGAGATTCACTCTTTTGGTAAGTTTCCATAGGGTGTCGAAGTTTTTTTCACCCAACAATTTGCCACCAAGGATATTACCAGCGGCGCCATATCCATCGATAAAAAATGCCGCGAATATCCAAATATTATAGGCGATTATATGTGCCGCTATGTATTCCTTGCCTAAGTCGGTAGCTTCTCTCGTTGCCAATACAAGGGCTGCATTTAGAGCCAATGATCGCACAAAGAGATTAAGGCTCATAATTACCAAGCGAATTATTTCTGGATGTAGATCTCGCTTCAATCGTAATGAAATATTCGTTTTCTTCAATAATAGAATGAGGGAAAGCAGTGCCATAATCATTTGCGAAATCAAACTTGCCCAAGCCGCTCCAACAACATTCATGGGTTCGATAAAATTGGGAATCCCATAGACCAACGCAAAATCCAAAACGATATTAATTAGGGCGCCTACGGCAGCAATAATCATAGGCCAAAAAGTATTTTGGAGTCCTCTAAAGAGGCCGAAAATAGCAAAGGTGAACAAGGTAAGCGGGAATCCCCAAACGCGTATGTTGTAGTAATCTACGCTCAATTCCAATATCAATCCCTTAGCTTTGAAAAGCATAAAAATGTCTTCAACAAAAAAGTAGGTAGACAAAAGCACTAAGATGCTTAGGCTAACATTGAAGAAGATAGCCTGTGCGGGGAATCGTTTTAAACCTTCAATTTTCCCGGCACCGAGATTCTGTGATACTATGGCAGAAATGGCACTCCGGGTCTGGGCCAAAATCCAAATAAGGGTAGATAAAAAAGTACCTACAATACCTACTGCGGCAAGCGATTCAGTTCCGTATTCTGGGATGTTCCCTACAATAGCCGTATCTGTTATGGAAAGAACTGGTTCTGCAATACCGGCAATGATGGCGGGAATGGCCAATTGTTGAATACGGGAAAACGAAATATCGGTCTGGGTCGATTTCAAGTTGCAAAATTACTTGAAATCCAGTTGAGTTTGCCATATATTGAGATCAAATATTTTTGCGTTAATAAAATGGTTATCTTTATGTATTGCTATGAATATTAGAAGATTCCTCACCCTTCTGGTCCTGATTGTAAGCCCCCTGCTTTCTGCGCAGGAGTGCCCAGACCTTTTAGATCCCGTTGATGGCACTACGAATGTTCCTGTAACGGCATCCATTAGCTGGGAGAGCGTTGTCGGGGTTTCGGGGTATAGGATTTCCTTGGGGACTACCCTTGGAGGTGGGGAAATCATAAACAACCAAAATATTGGTAATGCAACTACCTTCACCCCACCACTAGGGATGCCGGAGTCTACCGAAGTCTTTGTAACCATAACGCTATTCTTCTTTAATCAGGATGATATTGTTTGTCCAAGCCAATCTTTTAGAACGGAAGATGTTACCGATATTCCTTTTTGCACCCAATTGTCAAACCCTATGGATGGGGAAGAGGACGTGCCAACCACGACCAACCTGTTTTGGAGCTACGCGCCTTTGGCGACAGGATATCGGCTACGTGTTGGTACTTCTCCCGGGAGTGGGGATATCGTGAACAATCAAGATGTTGGCAATGTATTGAATTTTAATCCGCCGGGCGACTTTCCCATTGGAGTTCCCATTTACGTTAGGATTACCCCTTACAATGAAAATGGCAATGCCCTGGGTTGTCAGGAAGAGAGTTTCACCACGGCAGATTTGGGCGATCCTCCGGGATGCACCCAACTAATCAGCCCACTTAATGGAGCTACCAATGTTGAGCTATCGCCCTTATTGGAATGGGAACCTGTTCCGGGTGCGACGGGATATATTGTGTATATGGGGCGGACCCCTTTTGAAAATGATGTATTGGATGGAACCATTTTCTTCTCTACTTCTACCTTTGTACTCAATTTCGAAGCCAACAACACCTATTTCATTCGTATCATACCCTTTAACAAAGCAGGAGCAGCACAAGGATGTGAACAGGAATCTTTTTCTACCATTTTGGGTTGCGGCCCTTTTATCGATGATGATACTGGGGAAATTGTTTTTTTAAATCCAGAAATCGACTTTCCGGATGTTGTGAGCATTTGTGAAAATGAGACGCCAACCCAAATAACAACTTCCGATGTGGCAGATGGTTTTCGTTGGTATAGGATCAGCGATTCGGGTGATGAAACCTTGATTGCCGAAGGAGCCACGGTGGGCATTTCCGACACAGGCGCCTATAGATATGAAGCGTACACCATTGTAAATCAAGATGGAGTGATTATAGAATGCCCCACTTCCAAAGAGTTTGTTGTGGTTTCCTCTTCCACGGCATTTATTGATAATATCGATATTGATTTGGTCTCGCAACGGTTCAATATAACGGTTGAGGTATCTGGAGTTGGGGATTATGAATTTTCGCTGTCTGATGTAGATGAAGAATATACCAGCGACAATACTTTCACGAATTTGGCACCGGGCACGTATACGGTATTTGTAAGGGACCGGAATGGTTGTGGAGTGGTTCAGGAGACCATCGAATTGCGATTGCGTCCTCCCGGGTTCCCGCAGTTTTTTACGCCAAATGGAGACGGGTTCAATGAGAACTGGCAATACATTCCCCCTTTGCAAGGCGCCTTGGATATTCGATATATTTTTATTTATGATCGAATGGGGAAATTATTGATCATTATCAGACCCGACAGTGACGGTTGGAATGGTATGTATCGGGGCAATGCTATGCCTTCTTCAGAATATTGGTATCGCGCATTGCTTTGGGATGGTACTGAAGTTCGCGGTCATTTCTCCCTTATAAGATAAGCTCGTAACAATGAAACGGGTGCTCACTTTGTTTGGGGAAAAAGATGTCTCCTAGTTTTTCATACCCTCTTTTTTCGTAGAATCGTTGATTCCTAGGGTTTTTACTGAAGGTATCCAGCCTAACGGAAACCCCTTCCATTTCCTTGATGGTGGTTTCGGCAAAATCCATGAGTTTTTTTGCTAGGCCTTGATGCTGAAAATCGGGATGGATGGCCAATCGATGAATATAGTAGTTCTTCCCATCTGGAGTGAGCCACTCTACAGCATCGTATTCTTCGTCTTTGAATGATGAAATTACAATGGTTCCCATAAGGGCATTGTTGGAATCGGTCAGCACATAGAGTTCCTGCCTTTCCATATCCTTAATGAAAGCGTTGGGATTGGGGTAATGTTCGTTCCACTGGTAGATGCCTTCCGCTATCATTTTCTTGGCACAAGCCCGTGTCATGATCATAATTTTGTCGATTTCTTCAACTTTTGCCAGTCGTATCATTTTTTAGGTTTAATTTTGCAACGTGCTTTATATGAAGTATATATTTTAAAGATAGAGATTCTCATGAAAACTATACTCGTTCCTGTTGGATCAACCGAAAACGGAATTACGAATTTAAAATATGCGGTAAACTTTGCCTCTATTAGCGGAGCGACTGTGTATTTGATCAACATATACAAAGAGTTTTCCAAGGCAGGAGGAATGGGGAAAATCACCCAACAGGCGCTGGAGGATAATCAACAGCAATTGGACGAAGTGGTGGCAGCAGTAGATTGTAAAGGAGTTGAGGTAATTGCCAAAGCCATTAAAGGGGATCCTTTCGAAGGGATTTCAAGGATATCCAAACAACTTAACATCGACCTTATGATGGTTTCTCCCCAGAGTATTGAGATTGAGGATGAAGTTTACTTGGGTCCTATTACCGGAAAACTGGTGAAGCAAACGGACATTCCTATGTTGGTGATCCCAAAGAATTATATCTTCAGAAAAATAGAAACCATCCTTTTAGCATTTAAAAGGGGACATTTCGAAAAAGAAGGGGTATTGGATCCACTGAAGGATTTAGCGCACAGTTTCAGTTCTAAGATTAACTTGTTACAGGTGAAAACTCCCGATATGGCTAATGAAGCTTCATCGATCGATGCACATTTGCAAGCCATCAGTTCTTCGACAACAACATCGGAGAACGCAACGATTTATCAAGGGGTGTTGGAGCATTTTCAGCAGTCACAACCCGATATGTTGTGTGTACTTCGAAGAAAACGTGGATTTTTTCAGAAGCTGTGGGAAAAGAATGCTGTAAAAAAACAAGAGTTCTATACCACCAAACCTTTGCTTATTTTAAGAGGACAAGAATAAAAATTTTATTATTTTCGCACCCTATCCGGGGATGTAGCTCAGCTGGCTAGAGCGCTTGACTGGCAGTCAAGAGGTCGTGGGTTCGAGTCCCATCTTCTCCACATCAAGCACCAAAAATCCATTTGTGAAAGCAAATGGATTTTTTATTTCCAAGAAGGTGAAGTTTGCTTCTTCCTTTGCTGAAAATTAAAAAGGTGTTGCCATTGGGTAAGGTGAATGCTATTTCGAATAAACATAGGATCACTTATAATTCAATTAAGAAACAAAAAGCCCCGCTTTCGCAGGGCTTTATTCATTTTAAAAAGAAGTCTATTATCTTTTAATGATCTGCTTCACCGCACTCGAATTTTCCGAGTCGATACGAGCAAAATACATTCCCTGAGCCAACTCATCGATGGA
>JAHQVM010000072.1 GCA_019634365.1 Flavobacteriaceae bacterium
CATTTACAAATTGAAAACTCGAAAGTCTCCCTTCGATTTTAAAATTCTGAAAAATGGCATATCATAATGAGTTGGGGAAATTGGGTGAGGAGATGGCAGTTCGGTATTTGCTGAAGGAAGATTACACCATTCTGGAACGAAATTTTCGTTTCGATAAAGCAGAAATAGATATCATTGCGGAAAAAGGGGACGAAATCGTAATTGTGGAAGTGAAGACCAGAAACAGTGCTGCTTTTGGCAATCCGCAGGAGTTTGTAACCCCTTCAAAAATAAAGCTATTGGTAAAAGCGGCCAATGAGTATATAGTGTCACAAAATCTGGATAAGGAAGTTCGGTTCGACATTATAGCAGTCCTCAAAAACAAAACCCAAGAAAAATTGGAACACTTCCCAAATGCTTTCTATCATTTTTAAAAGCCCCTTGTTAATATTCCTTTAATTTATGATTTGCGCGTTCGTTTGTACCCATTCGTACGATCGTTTTCGGCGAAACTGGTACTTTTACAGTAAACGACCCTAACAATCATGTTCGAACTGATCGATGTCATTATTTTTATTGGGATAAGCCAAGGAATCTTCCTGATGCTCACCATATTAAGGATCCCTCAAGCGAATAAAAGAGCCAACGCTATTTTGGCATTGCTTATTGGTATTGCGACCCATATGCTCATTGGTAGGGTTTTAATGGTGCGCTTCCTTACCAAGGCTACATTTTTCTATTCCTGGATATTCGATGTGCCCTTATATCTTTTTGGGCCACTGCTTTTCCTTTATACACGAAGGTTGCTATTTCAGAATAAACTAAGTAAAAAATCCCTTTTACTGCATTTTATGCCGGGAGCGCTATTCTTAATCCTAACCATTACCCTTTTCATAATATACAATCCAGACACCTACTATGAGGCGTATCTAAAAGGGACTTTTACATGGATTTTCAATGCCATTTTCATCTCGGCTATTGGGTCTAATCTGTTCTATCTTATAAAGTCATTCGGAATACTTCGAAAATTTAAAAAGGCATCCAGGAATTCATTTTCTTTCGATCAGAGTCCAGTAAATTACCTTACCTATTTCCTTTCGGCCATTACATTGATCATTGTAGTTTGGGCACTTGGTTTTGTAAATAATTCTGTATTCGATCAGTTTTTCAATTTCTTTACCTACGATTTGGTATGGGCCGTAATCCCCGCTTTTATTTTCGTTATTGGGTATTACAGCTTAAAGCAGCCCGATCTGTTTCGCGTTGTTCCAGAAAAAGAAGCCAAGGTTCAGAAAAAACGTCTTACCGAAGGAGAGGCGTCATTGCTTCAAAATAAACTGGATGTGTTAATGAGGGAAGAAAAGATCTATCTCGAAAGCGAACTCACTTTAACCGATGTTTCCAAAAGATTGCATACCTCCAGCAACAATCTTTCTTGGTTGCTGAACAATGTATACCAAACCACATTTTACGATTTCATCAATTCGCATAGGATAAATGAATTCCTACAAAAGGTAAAAAACCAAGAACATCTTCAACATACCATTTTGGCCTTATCCTTGGATGTTGGGTTTAAATCGAAATCCACTTTCAATAAAGCATTCAAGCTCACCATGAATGATACCCCCAGTAATTACATAAAAAAACATCGGGCGGCTTAATCTTTACGTTTGCCTGTATCCACACGGTCGATTTTCATATTCTCCAGAAGTAGGTTTGTGCTAAACTTTAAATTCTTAGGACTATGAAAATCAAAAACAGTACACTCATTATGCTCTTTGTCATTACAGGAGGATTATACGGCCAGACGGTGACCACATTTACGGGAGGAACCCCAGACGATGGAATCGCGGTAGATAGCAATGGCAACATTTATTGTTCCCAATATACAGGAGATACCATTTTTAAATTTACACCTACCGGAGAAGTTTCTTCATTCGCCACAGGTCTTAATACGCCCAATGGGTTGGCATTTAACTCGAACGACGAATTATATGCATGCGATGGTCAAGGAAATACAGTCTATATCTATGACCTCGATGGTAATGTACTACAGACCTTTCCAATTACAGGGCATCCTTCCGGAATGATAAAGACCGTCGATGGGGATGATATGGTGGCTACTACCTATGTGGGAGATACTGTATTTAGCATTTCCACCGATGGTACCATCGATGAAATTTCCTCCGATGTTGGTCTCAATGGCCCCGTAGGATTGGCCTATGACGATGCAGGGACTTTATATGTGGGTAATTTTAACGATCGGGATATTTATCGGGTTTCGGAGACCGGGGAATTGGATTTTGTTGCCACCGTGGGCAATACGTCCAACCTAGGTTTTATAACCTATGGGCAAGGGATGCTATGGGGCACCGTTTTGGGAGAGCACAAGATTTATAAAATCAACCCAGAAGGGATCAACGACGTAACCGTCTTTGCGGGAAGTACGGCAGGAGGGAATGATGGGGATATTTCTGAGGCTACTTTCAGTCAGCCCAATGGTATTTTGTTCAATCAGGCCCAAGATACCATGTACGTTACCGATTTTGGAACTAAAAACCTTAGGATCATTACAGATTTTACCTTGGGAACGGGTGATTCCGGACTCGATGAAAATACATTGCAATTATCTCCCAATCCAGCACAGAATCACTTATTCTTGGAAGGTAAGTTGCCCTATGGAAAATATGAAGTAGGATTGTATAGCGTTTCTGGGAAATTGCTCTCCGAAATGTCGATTTCCTCCATTGGAAACCGCATTGCCGAACCTTTGAATGTTTCCCATTTGCATGCGGGAGTTTATTTTGTAAAAATTTCGGATGGGAAAAATATCATAACGAAGCGATTGATTAAAATGTGAAGGACCGTGTCTTAAAAAGTATACTTGTGTACAATTAGACCCTATCTAAAAAGGTAAATGCTACTTTTGTGGATCTAATGAACGACGTGTGTACGAGTTTACTTTTTTGGATGTAATTCTAATCGCGGGACTATCCCAGGGAATATTTTTAGCATTATCCCTCCGATTACTAAAGGAACGGAATAAGCAAGCAAATTCCATTTTGGTTTGGATCCTGAGCATTTCTGTCCTAATGCTCCTAGGTAAGCTTTCCTTATTCCGTTTCAATATGAGGTGGTTATGGTACGTGGCGCTCTTTGTCGATTCTGTCATTTTTTTGATTGGACCTCTCATCTATATGTATGTGAGGAGGTTGACATTTAATGAAAGCCCCGCTTTTACACTTTCTTGGCCGCATTATATGACCACGGCTGTTCATATCATTTACTTTTTCTGGTACTTCAGTCTTCCACAAGAAACCTTAAAGGAGTGGCATCAGTCGGGAAGGATGAATTACTTTTATTTTGGCTTTGAATTGCTGGGTCTGATTTCTTTTGCCTATTACTGGATTCTTTCCGCTCGTATTTTCAGAAAATTCAGCAATTTAGAATCCCATCAGTTTTCCAACCCGCAGCAAGTTTCGAAATTCCTGAAGGTATTTCTTGCCTGTTTGGGGCTGTGCTTGGTATTATGGATTATTAGTTTTCTGAATAGCAATTTCTTTTTTTATAAAATTCCCTACTTGAGTTATCTGTCGTTGTGGATTGCCATTCCCATTTTTATCTACGCGGTAGGATATTATAGCCTACGCCAGCCGGAAATTTTTAGAATCCCGCTGCCGAAACCCAAAGCAGCACGCGCACGTTTAAAACCCGAGGAAATTCAGCAGTTAAAAAATCGTCTCAAGTATTTCATGTTGGAGGAAGCCATATATGAGGATCCGGAAATTACGCTGAAGGCCCTTTCAGAAAAGTTGCATACCACCCCCAACAACCTTTCTTGGTTTTTGAATAATGTATACCATAGTAGCTTCAATGATTATATCAATAAATATCGTATCGAAAAATTCTTGGAGAAAGTAGGCAAAGGAGAGCATCATAAGAAAACACTTTTGGCTTTGGCTATGGAAGTAGGGTTCAATTCAAAATCCAATTTCAATAAAGTTTTTAAAGCACAAAAAGGGGAACCCCCCTCCGCTTACATAAAGAAAAAAAGTGTAGCATAGGTCTCATTGTGTACAAAGTGTCGATTGTACGCCCTGCCCATCATAGATTCGTTGTGAATTCTTAAAAAAATAGCGACTATGACAGCAAAATTAGCATTACTTCTTTCGATCCTAACATTGAGTTTATTAAAAGCGCAAACGGTTTCAACGGTCACCGATGGTACCATAACCGATGGACTGGGGATCGATTCACAGGGAAATATTTATGGCTCAGATTACGGAGGGGACACGGTTTACAAGTACCATCCATCCACCGGTGAAGTGACCGTTTTTCAAACGGGCTTTTCCAATCCCAATGGCATTGGGGTGACCTCCGAAGATGAGATCTTTATCTGCGATCATACCGGAAATGCCATTTACAGGTATGATATTGATGGAAATTTACTGAATACCTATACCGATTTTACCACGCCCGCCGGAATCAAGGAATTACCTGATGGTGAAGGTATGCTGGTAGTGGAATATGGAACCAATAAAATTAAGACCTTAGATCCAGCTACTGGAAACACAGAGACCATAGTGTCTGGCTCATTACTAGCGGGGCCAGCGGGTATTGCCTTTTTAAATGATGAAACCTATATCGGAAATTTCAACAACCTAAGAATCCTCCGACTGGAGGATACCGGGGAGCTTACATTAATTGCCCAATTGCCAGCAACGGCCGCTGGAAGCAACTTCCTAGGGTTTCTTACCGCTAAGGGGAATTCTCTTTTTGCCACACAATTGGGCGAGCATAAAATTTACCGAATTGATCCCGCATCTGGAGAGGTATTTCTGTTTGCAGGAAGTGAGGCCGGTAGTGATGATGGTCCTTTGGAAGAAGCAACCTTTAATCTTCCCAATGGTATTCTGGCAGACGAGGTAAACGACCGATTGTACATCAGCGACGCCCAGCTTAAAAACCTTCGCATTATCGATGGAATTACCTTAGGGGAAGCAGATAGGCCTATTGCGATGAGCGAAGTGAGGCTGTTTCCAAATCCTACTCAAGATACCTTAATGATAAATGCAAATTTGCCTGCTGGAGCCTATCACGTAATCGTTTACAATACACTTGGTAATCGTGTTTTATCTAAAAAGATAGATATGCTACCGTTGCAAAATAACACTAGTATAGATGTTTCCCAATTGGTTTCGGGAACCTACATACTGGAACTGGTAAAGGGTACTACGGCCATTACCAAGAAATTTTTGATAGGAGAGTAATACTAAAAAGTACGGCAGAGAGATGGTTATTTTTCAACCTTTTGTGTTGCAATCGTTTCGATGAGTTCGGGTAATCCTGATGGTTTGGCCGTCAGGATTTTCTCGTTATTCAACACAAAGAAAGTTGGGGTCTGCGTGATACTGAAAGCCTTGGCAATATGATTTTCCCATTTGCCCAAACCTAGAACATGTTGAAATTCTGGATAGCGCAAAGTTTCATTTTTCCAATCGAATGGACTGTCTTCCATTCCCACGGCGATTACTTTATATTCTTTGCTGTCCAAGGAGTTCACGAAGCGTTGTAACTTGGGCAATTCCTGAAGACAATGATGGCATGCACTGCTCCAAAATACCAAGATATAGTTTTGTGCCACATCAAATTCGTGCAAGTGCTGTAACTCAACCTTTCCATCCTTTTCGTATTCCCAAGTAAAATCTGGAACCTTAATACCGATGGAAGTGTTTCTGTAGTTTTCCAGCTTTGTGGCCACTTCATCGTCTCCCAAGGTTGTACACAATTGAAACAAATATTTTTCGGTGAGGTAATTAGCGCTTTTAGGCATTTTATTCAGCACCAATTTTCCCCATAATTGGTACAGTAAATTTTTCTGAAAGGCAAGTTCACTATTCTGAACAAGACTAATAATAGCATCCAGTTCCCTGTAAGAAGCAATTTCGGTTTCCAAAGAAAAACTGCCGATATAGATCATGAATCGATCCAATAGGAACCCGGAATTCTGCAATATGGGGTTGTTCGGGTCCAGATATTTGAAATATTCCAAGCGTTTCTTTTCCTTGTAGGTTTCTTGATCCTCAAAGGCAGTCGGAATATATGTGCGGGAAGCGAGAGCAAAACTTTCGGTATAAGTACCCTTTAGAGAATCTTCGGCCGATTTCTGTAACTGTTCTTTTTGTTGGAATAAGCCAGCAATTTTTTCTCGGTCCAATGGTTCTGCAGCATACGCATTAGTAATCTCCTGATCTATAAGGAAATTTTGGGTCATGTAATTTTGATATACTTTATTTTCTTGCGGAGCCGCAAATTGTATGCCTTCCGTTTTGGTATAGGTAAATTCTATATCTTCTTTACCATTGTAAATAATATCGAAATTCTTCTCTTCCTGTGGGATACCGTAAACCAGTTTATAGACTCCTTTGGATACTGTAGAATCAAGCGCTAAGGTAAATTTGCCATCCTCTACCTTGCCGTCTGCTGCGTATCGATAATTGTCGGAATTAACCTTGTAAAGAATACACCAAGTAAACTCATCGGCTGGGGAAAAACTCCCAGAAATTTTATTTTGTGCAATGCCTAGTGCAGGTAGTAACAATAGGGCCAGTATAATTTTCTTCATCATATTCGTAAATATAGGAAACTCTAAACAATGGTTATGCCAAAAACCGTTTCAATCGATGCAATACTTCTTCTACATTAATTGCATTCTCTATGGTTAGCAATAAACGCAATCCGTTCCTTGTTTGTTTTTCTTTCATTTTTATCGTTCCCGCATGGTTTTGTACCACTTGGAGGATCTTTCCGAAGGTGTCGGTCTGATAGAAATCGCTTTGCTGGTCACTTATAAAATATCCGATAAACCTTCCTTTTTTCATCACCACACGCTCTAGCCCCAATCCAATAGCAATCCATTTTATGCGAACGCTGTTGAGTAGATCGTGAACAGGTTGCGGCAAAGGACCAAATCGATCCAATAGATCCGCTTCGAATTTTTGAAGTTCATCCTCTTCCTTCAATTCTCCCAATCGGTTGTATAGATTAAGGCGTTCTGTGATATTGTTCACATAATCGTCTGGGAACAGCAATTCGAAATCCGTATCCAAAGTAGTTTCCCTTAGGAAGCTTTTCTTTTCATGCTCTGTGCCCGCATAAAGATCTTTAAATTCCTTTTCCTTTAATTCATCGATGGCTTCAGAAAGGATTTTTTGATAGGTCTCAAAACCAATTTCATTGATAAACCCGCTTTGTTCTCCTCCCAAAAGATCTCCCGCACCACGGATTTCCAAATCCTTCATCGCAATGTTGAATCCACTTCCCAGCTCGGTAAACTGTTCCAAGGCAGTGATCCGTTTTCGTGCATCATCGGTCATGGCAGAATAAGGAGGGGTAATGAAAAAACAGAAGGCCTTTTTATTACTTCTACCCACCCGGCCGCGCATTTGGTGTAGATCGCTAAGCCCAAAATTATTGGCATTGTTAATGAAAATCGTATTGGCGTTGGGAACATCCAATCCGCTTTCGATGATCGTAGTCGAAACCAATACATCGAACTCATTATTCATGAAACTCAACATGAGCGATTCCAGTTTTTTCCCTTCCATCTGGCCATGACCAATACCAATTTTGGCGTCCGGCAATAATCGCTGAAGCATTCCGGCAACTTCCTTAATATTCTCAATTCGGTTATGGACGAAGAATACCTGTCCGCCACGTGAAATTTCGTACCGCATGGCATCTCTGATGACCTCCTCGCTAAAACGAATTACTTGAGTGTCTACAGGATATCGGTTGGGAGGTGGTGTGGTGATCACACTTAAATCCCGGGCCGCCATGAGGCTGAACTGCAATGTTCTTGGTATAGGGGTCGCGGTGAGCGTTAAGGTATCCACATTCTCCTTTATGGTTTTCAGTTTATCCTTTACAGCTACCCCAAACTTCTGTTCCTCGTCAATAACGAGAAGCCCCAAATCTTTAAATACTACCGATTTGTTCACCAATTGGTGCGTGCCGATAACAATATCCAGCCTTCCACTTTTCAGGTTTTCAAGTACCGTTCTTCGTTGTTTTGCCGATCGGAATCGATTCAGGTAATCCACGTTTACGGGCATGTCTTTTAGGCGTTCGCTAAATGTTTTAAAGTGCTGAAATGCCAAAATGGTCGTAGGAACCAATACCGCCACCTGTTTCCCATTATCGACGGCTTTGAAAGCTGCCCGTATAGCCACTTCGGTTTTTCCAAATCCTACGTCCCCACACACGAGGCGATCCATGGGGCGCTCACTTTCCATATCTCGCTTAACATCTGCCGTGGACGAGATCTGATCGGGGGTGTCTTCGTAAATAAATGAGGATTCCAATTCATGTTGCAAGTAACTATCTGGGGCATACTGAAATCCTTTCTGAAGCCGACGTTTGGCATACAATTCAATAAGATTGAAGGCAATCTCCTTAACCCGTTTCTTGGTTTTCTGTTTTAACTTTTTCCAGGCGGCACTCCCTAACTTGTATATTTTGGGAGTGGTGCCGTCCTTTCCATTGTATTTAGAAATCTTATGAAGCGAATGGATACTGAGGTATAAGATGTCACGTTCCCCATAGATCAATTTAATAGCCTCCTGTGTTTTTCCTTCTACTTCAATTTTCTGAAGGCCTCCAAATTTTCCGATACCATGATCTATATGGGTTACATAATCACCCACTTCCAAGTTGGTGAGCTCTTTGAGGGTTATGGCCTGCTTTTTGGCATATCCATTTTTAAGCTGGAATTTATGATAACGTTCGAAAATTTGATGATCGGTATAGCAAACATGCTTCCGGTCATGATCAACAAACCCCTGATGTAATGGGAATACGATCGTTTCGTAAGCTGCTACATGCTGTTCGGAATCATCGAAAATGTCATGAAAACGTTTGGCCTGAGCCTCACTGCTACAAAAAATATAATTGGTATAACCCTTCTCCGAATTCCCATTTAAATCTTCGATAAGCAGATTAAATTGCTTGTTGAAGGAAGGCTGGGGAGTTATATTGAAAGTAATATTGCTATGTGACGATAATGAATCTTTTTGATTCAATAGTATGCAGGTGAATTCCGTAAGCTGTTCTTTCAACAAGCCAGCGGTGCAGAAAAGATCTGCTGGGGGACTTACTTTTACTTCGCCTTGGTTTTCTTCATAGGCTTGCAGTGCCTTTTGAAATAGTTTGTCGATACTCCCACTTAAAAGCTCCTGGTTTTTCAGTACTACGACTGTTTTACCAGCAATGTACTTCAGGAAACTGGACCGTTTTTCGCTCAGAAGTTTGTTTTCTACGTTGGGAATGATGGAAATCTTCTTCAGGGTATCCAAGGACAGTTGGGTCTCCACGTCGAAGGTTCTAATACTTTCCACTTCATCACCGAAGAATTCAATGCGGTAGGGTTCATCATTGCTGAAACTGAATACATCCAATATTCCCCCGCGAACCGAAAACTCACCCGGCTCGGTAACAAAATCGGTACGTTTGAATTGATATTCGAACAGCACTTCGTTTACGAAGTCTATGGAGAGTTCGTCTTCAACTGAAACTTTCAGTGTGTTACGCTCCAATTCCTTTCGGGTGACAACTTTTTCGAACAACGCTTCTGGATAGGTGACAATGAGTGCTGGCTTTTTCCTAGAATTGATCCGATTCAACACTTCCGAACGAAGCAATACGTTGGCATTATCGGTTTCTTCAATTTGATAGGGCCTTCTATAACTTCCGGGATAGAAAAGTACATTTTGGTCGCCCAAAAGGTTTTCAAGGTCATTCAAGTGATAGGCGGCTTCTTCCTTATCATTCAGAATAAATAGAAAGGGGAGTTCTGCTTGCTTGTAAACCTCGGCCATACAAAGGGAAAGGGAGGAGCCCACCAAACCGGAAACGGCAATACGTTTTTCTTTTTGGGCAATAGCTTCCCCCAGTTTTCGGACTTCCGAAGACTGTTCAAATAGGGATCGAACAAGGGCTTTGCTCATAGCCCGGCAAAGATAATGGAGTCTTCAATTATATAAAACACGAAACCAATTTTTCTACTTCAGATTTGGTATTGTACACATGACAGGATACCCTAATGGCGTTTCCACGATAGGAAACAAAGATCCCAGCATCTTGTATTTTCTTTTGAATGGTTTCCATTTGCGACGCATTGGGTAAATAAACCCCGAACAAATGATGGGTTCTGTAGTTGGCATCTTCGATAAAATATCCTGCTTCCTTTAACCGCTGCAATGGCTCTTCAGTAATGCTTCTACAATAATCCTGAATCCTCTCGGGCGTCCATTCCAGAAGCTGCCGGATGCCTTCAATTAACATGGGGGTAAGCACAAAATTGCTGGATTCACCCACATCGTATCTCAGTGCTTTGGGTTTAAATTCCGGGTTATAGTTCACTAGATTACGAAAGTCCTCGCTACCCTGATGATTCATCCAATTGTCCTCAATGGGCTTGCCATGGTGAAATCGTTCACCGTAATAAGCCACACCTAAGGAATAGGGTCCCAAGAGCCATTTATACCCGCCACAAATTAAGGCGTCGGGCCGTATTTCAGCTACCGAGAACGGCAATGCTCCAACACTTTGGGTGCCATCGATTATGAGGTAGGCATTTACTTCATCGGCTTTTGCACGTATTTTTTCAAGATCGAATAAAGTCCCATCTGCCCAATGGGCGTGGGGGAGTGCGACCACTTTTGTTTTGTGTCCTATCGCATCCAAAACAAGTTGGTTCCACAGCTTGGCACGATCCTTACCAATGGGCGGAGCCATTATCGTGCGTATCCGTACCTCTTTTTCCCGTTCCAATACCTTCCATGGATAAAAATTACTGGGGAATTGTTCTTCCAGCACAACAATTTCGTCGCCCTTGTCAAAGGTTATATTCTTCAAAGCATTGGCAATACCATAAGAAACCGAAGGAATTATAGCGATGCATTGAGGGTCTGCGGCATCTATGAGTTGGGCAAAATGGGAGCGAAGCACTTCCTTTTCGGCAAAGAAATCGTTGGCTGTTATCTCAAAGGGTCTTGATTTTCGCTTTAGGTTTTCGATTCCGATGCGCTCTACCGATTTCAATTGTGGCCCCATATAGGCATTGTTGAGATAGATGGGTAGATCGGGAAGACTGAAAAGGTGTTTTTGATTGGTAAGCATTGCAATTAACTTTTTCGGATCAATTTAACGAGTGGATTTGTTTTATAATTCTTGATGGCATGAGTGAGTATTCCAAGGCCTAACAGAGCTGCTGCGATGAGTGCGGCAGTCTTAATGGCTGGATTGGATTCCCAGTTGGACGAGGCAATGGCCACCAGTGCCCAGACTCCAACGGCTGCAAACTCCCTTAGATTTCGTTTCCAAATGACAATTAGGTTCACTCCCGTAGCTATACCAATCATAAATAGGGTCCAGGTAGAAGGCGAAATCCCCCAGCCCGACCAATCTATTTTAACGAGGTAGGCAGCCACATTGGCAATACTTGCTACAGTAATCCAACCGGCATAAATCACAAAGGGCCACCATAGGAAAAGTATCGTGGATAAGGGAGCATCCCAAAGCTCCATGTCATTGTTAACGATAATTTTGAGCAAGGAAATGAGCAATGCAAACATGGCGATGATCGATAGGCCCGTAAAACCATACATCCATGCGAATACCCAACAGCAATTGGCAATGCAGGAAAGTATAAACCAATAGCCAATCTTTTCTATAAAATGGTCATTTTCTACTTTTGTGAATAATCCCCTTCCTTGATAAATGGCAAAGCCCAATAGCAACAAATAAATGAGACCCCAAATTGAGAAGGCGTAGCCAGCCGGCGTAAACAGCGACCTTAATCCATCAGAAATTGAACCTATGGTCTCACCATTCATGGCACCTGTATTCGACAAGTAATTTATAAAGACCGTACTGCCTAGTGCTATCCCGTTTCCAATTCGTAATGTTTTTTTCATGTGGCATTTGGTTTAGAAAGTGCTTCGATACACTGTTCGCGCAATTGCCAAATGGTATCGAATGCAAGAGGAATGGATTCCTTTTTTATCCATTTTTTAATGAATTCCTTATGATAAATGACCTTAAATTCAGTAATCTGATCGGGTGTGATTTCCTTTTCCAACATAAGATCTTTTTCAATGTTGGAAAAATCTGCCTGTAAGGTGGTAAGGTCCCTCTGCATACCATTAATTCTAAGATAACAATGGGCCTCCGGGATATAATCGAGTCCGGCGTCAATAAGAATGTTTCCAATGCCAGCAGTATTTGTTTGGTTCATTTTATACAATCCCAAAACAAGATGAACATCATGCAAGTTATTTTCGATAGCTACACTTTTAAGAAAAGCATGTTTACTGCTACAGGTTCCCCGGTTCTCTGTGAGCACTAAAGATAGATCGTTCCTATGGGTATTCCTGCCGTAGGGCAATTTCTGAATATGGGCCATGAGCGAAGGCCAGTCTTCAATCCCCAGTGCCCTAGATTGCTGGGAGAGGAAGCCTTGGGAGTTTAATTTCTGGGTGCTATTCATGGGGAGTATAAATTACTACTTTTTTCCCTGTTATTTTCAATTAAATACGAAGCAATAATTTTATATTTGCAGTCTAAATTAATACTATGTCATTTAGAGATTTATTCGAGAGCGGAGAACGAAGTAGAAACCTTGGGCATTTTGCCTCAATTGTAAATATGGCAGGAGCGAATGGAGTGATTAGTGATCCTGAAGAGGCATTGCTGAAGCGTTTTGCTGTGAAATTGCATATTAGTGAGTCCGATTATGTCGAAATCTTGAAAAACCCAAGTAAATATCCCATTAGTCCGCCAAACTCAGCGGATAAGCGCTTATCGCGTATGTTGGATTTATTCAAAATGATTTTCGCAGACAACAAAATCGATGATGAAGAACTCATTTTGTTGGAGCGCTATGCCATTGGATTGGGCTATACCGAGGAACTGGCTGCAAAATTGATAAAACGATCTGTAGAGATATTTAACGGTGGTTTGGATCTTGAAGATTACCGTTATCTGTTGAACAAGAAATAAAGAATACTACATCCTTTATTCTATGAGCTTTTCGATACTTTTGAAAAGCTCTTTTTTTGTGTAGGGTTTTGGTAGAAAGGCATCGGCTCCAGCATTGAGTATTTCTTCTTGTTCGCTAATCATGGTACTACCACTTGCCATTAAAATGGGAATGCGCTTTGCCCCCTCTTTGGTATCATCCCTGAGAACTTTGAGCAATTCCAGTGCATCTACATCTGGGAGTGCTTTTTTAAGGATGATGAGGTCACAGTTCTTTTTGGCCAAGACAGAAAACATGTGCTCTGCATTGTTGGCCATTTCGATAACGTAGCCTTTCTCATTGTTCAAAAAGGTCTTCATGATAAGCATTTGCGCAGTGGGTTCATTTTCCACAATGAGTATGCGCCTACTCTGAAAAATACCCGTTCCCTTCTTTACCGTTTTCTTTTCTCTTTTCGAAGCACGCTTTTCGAAAGGGATGGCACATACAAATGATGTGCCTTTACCCGGAGTACTCGTTACGGTTACCGTACCGTCGAGTAAGCCCACCAAATCTTTTACAATTTTAAGGCCAAGGCCTTCTCCTAAGGGTTTGTCTTTCTGAAGCTTTAGTTGAAAATAGGAATCGAATACCTTCGGCAATTCATCCTCGGGAATGCCCTTGCCCGTATCGGCTACTTCAAAAATGACCTGTTCCATTTTTTTATCGATACTTTCATTGGTTACCTTAAGGATTACCGATCCTTTTTCGGTATTCCGGAAGGCATTTTCCAATAGATTGAATAGAATTTGATTTAACCGAATGGGATCCCCTATAAAAGTCTTGGGCATTTGGTCTTCGGTAATAATTTCGAACGCAACATTCGAAGTACCATATTTAAGGTCGTAATGACTCTGAATGTTGGATAGAATATATCCTAAATGGAAATTAACATGCTTTTTGGTGATAATCCCCCGTTCAATCTTCGAGATATCCAACATGTCCTCCATTAGTGTTTTTACATGGGTTCCTGCCTTGCGAATTACCTTCAGGGTTTCGTACTGCTCGTAATCCAATTTGGTTTCACCCATAAGCTCCAAAAAGCCCAACATGCTGTTGAGGGGATTTCTAATTTCATGGTTCAAATTCGCTAAAAACCCATTTTTAAAATTTTCTTTGGCTTCCAAAAGTCGCTTGTCGAATTCCAATCGGTTTTTGGCAATGGTATTTTCATTCTTTTCCTGAACCAAAGGGTGCGAAGCCTCGTAGTGTTCCGTAAAATCAAACAATAGGATGACGGTGTTTTCACCTTTCGGGAGTAGTTCAATATCTACGATTTTCGTCGAACCAGCAATGGCGAGATTTACGCACGGAATGTTGGTGTCTTCGGCTAAACTGGGAATGATAGTTTGTAAACCTTCAAAGAAAGGGTGTTGTTCGCCAATGGTTTTGCCAATGGCAAAAGGGAAAAGGGCATCATCACTCGCCAAAATCACTCCGTTTTCATTTACGCGAATTTCCTGAATCCGCTTGTGAGCAATGGCAGTTTTCAATTCACTTAAACTCATCTCAAATGGTTTTGGCTGCAATATCCTTGAAAAGTAATTCTACTGTTTCTCCAGTTTTTGCACTGGTAAATCGACAATTCTCGAAGATGGGATCTTTAAAAAAAGACGCTGTAAATTCGCTATCGAATAAGTCTGCTTTATTACCGGCCAATGAAACGGGTACCTTTGGAAAGTTTTCCTTCAAATAAGAAAACTCACTTTCCAATTGTTCGTAGGTTTCGGGACGGGTGACGTCGAACACATATATAAAACCGTGTGTACCTAACAAGTAAGACTTACGGGCTTTATCAATTGAGGTATTTCCTTCGATATCCCAAATAATAAGGGTGATGGACTCACCGTCCAACGAGATATCTTTCTTCTTTACATGAACTCCTACGGTAACAAGGTAATCTTCGCTAAATGCATCGTCAACATAGCGGCGCAATAAACTGGTTTTACCAACCCCAAAATGACCGAGGAGTACTATTTTTTTTGTTTGAGCCATTTAGAATCGGGAACTTTTGGTGGTTAAAGATACTATTTCCTCAGATTTTACCGAGAACATTTGAATTTTATTACGCATCGAAATCAAAATCCAAGCCCTCGCGTATTTGTATCGCCCTTAGGTGGAAATTCCCGATAATCTCTTCAATTTCCTGAAGTGTCCCTTGTTGTTCAGGATCCAACGAACTGCGCTTTAAATGCTCCACCTTTCTAACGATGGTTTCCATCTCCGAAATGATCTTGCTATCGAGACGCTCTCGAATAAAGTCGAGATAGGCTGCTTTTTCTGAGGAATACTTTAACTTAAGTTCATGCTCCTTTTCCTTGAGCATGGCACTTTTCTTCTCCTGTGCGGCTTCATGCAAATGCTCATAGTGCTGGGAGTAATCAAACAAAAGGATGGCCAGAAAACCCGGTTCCTTTTTTATGGTAACATCGCAAATGGATTCCTTCCCATGAATTTTCATTTGCACACAAGGGAAGGCGAGGTTGTTTTCTAAAATCCCATCTTTCTCGAGTTCATGCTGAAGACTTTCGAAAAAGGGATGTAGGGTATACAGATTTTCATTTGGGGTAATTTCGAAAATCGTGTTGCTGCTAAGAACAATTTCACCCGAGGGTTTTGCATGGATTTCCTGAATCTTCTTCGAAAAAAATGTACTCTGTTTGTTCATGCTTCTAATTTTTTGGTAAGCCGCGTAAAGAGCTCTTGAATGCCTTCTCCAGATTTTGCGCTTACATAACCCGTAACCGCTATGTTGCGTTCTTTCATAATAGATCGTATATCATTCGCTTCGTCCAGATCTATTTTATTTCCAATGACTTCCAACTGTACATTGGGGTAGCGATTTTTTATGAATTCGATGTCTTTTTCAATCCCTTCATAAGTATAGGGTCTTGTGGTGTCGAATACATACACAAAGGCATGCGATCCCAAGAGATAGGAACTTCGGGTTCTCGATACCGAAGAAAAACCTTCCAGATCCCATATAATCATGGACAACTTTCGCCCAGAGGGCAATTCGATCACCTTTTTCCGAATCTGGACCCCAAGCGTTGGGACGTAATCCTGATCGAAAACATCCAACATATACCGTCTTGCAATCGATGTTTTACCAACACCAAATTGTCCCAAAAGGACAATCTTTTTCGTTATTTCCATTTTTTGAAAAATTCACGCAAAAACGAATCGATTTCCTCCCGTGTGAGGGTAGAAACCTTAGGGGATAGTTTTTTGGAAAGGGTTAATAATTTATTTTCAATTTTACTTTCGAATGACCTGGTGTAATTCCCAGAAACAACTGCAGCGATATAATAGCTGAAAAAATTCTGAATGTGTATGGTATAAAGTTCATACTCCACCGCCTCCAAGTTCTGGGCTCCCGCCGAAAAGGCGTCTTCCACAAAACTCTTAATGGCCGTAAGCATACCTGAGACCATATCCTTATCCAATGTTTCGGTTCGGCTAAAATTGCCCAACAATATTCCCGAGCCCTTTTCAATGACAAAGATTTCGTTGAGAATCGGAGGATTGGCTTCACTTAAAATAAGATCACTCTCTTTTACTCCCGTAAACACAGCACGCAGTTTCCGCTTCATTGCCTGGAGCGAAAACGTATTGTTTACTTTCTTGTTGATGTTTTCGGAGAGACGGGCTATTTCATTCTGTACATAGCGCTTTATCATCTTACCCATAATGGGGTAAAGCGCTTCCACCACTTGATCCTTCGATTCTTGAATCTGCTTTTGAAGGGTCTCGGTAATTACAGGTCCTAATTTAGATGGGATATCGCTTACAAATTCCTGAAGGCGTTCTTCAAGAATGGGATCGATCTTTTTGGAAAGCTTTTCGCGTTTTTCAATGGTTTCGGAGATCTTTTCCAGACGTTGGCTTACGGCACTCGCGACTTCCCTGTCATCCATTAACAGGATTTCACGAAGCAATTTTAGCCTGTCCTCTTCCTCCTCTACCATGGTAGGATGTATTTTAAGAACTTATTTTTTCTCCTAGACCAATAAGAAGTTTTCCTAAGGTTTTTCGGTCTAATTTCTCTTCGGCAAGGGCATTGGTCTTTGCCTGAAGGTTGTCCTCAAGATCGGTAATTCGAATGTTAACGTCTGTACTTAACGAATCGATCGATTGCATGAGTTCGTTGCGGACTTCATCAATATAACTTTCGAGCTCCGATTTTCGCTTATCGATTTCACTTTTAAGTGTGTCGAACTGACTGTCATACTGCTCAATATTTTCACCAAAAATGAGGTTTTTTATCGCCTCAATTTTAGAAGAAGAGTCCATGTCGGGTTGAGCATCCTGAGGTGTATTTTTCTTGGCCATTGATGGATTGAGTTGCTATTGTATATTCATAAAAGTAATAAAAAAAAGAGTAACCCAATAGGGAACTGGGGTTATTAAGCCTCCTGCATGAAGGACTCCGCTTTTTCCACCATTTTTTTACTGCCACAGAAGAACGGTACACGTTGGTGAAGTTCAGTGGGTTGTATTTCCATGATGCGACCAAAACCATTACTCGCTTTTGCCCCTGCCTGTTCTGCGATAAAAGCCATCGGGTTGCATTCATAGAGCAGCCTCAGTTTTCCATTGGGGTCTTTGGCAGTGTTGGGATAGATATAAATACCCCCTTTGATCATGTTTCGATGAAAGTCGCTTACCAAAGAGCCAATGTACCTTGAGGTATAAGGGCGATCGCCTTCCTCTTGTTGGCAATATTTAATGTAGTCCTTTACACCTTGTGGGAAATGAACATAATTACCTTCATTCACCGAATAGATTTTTCCCGTTTCTGGGAATTTCATGTTCGGGTGGGATAAATAGTAAGTTCCAATAGCCGGATTTAAAGTGAAGCCGTTAACACCGTGACCTGTGGTATAAACAATCATGGTAGAGGTGCCGTAAATTATATAACCCGCGGCAACTTGATTTTTGCCAGGCTGAAGAAAATCCTCAAGGGTAACCGGAGTGCCTTCTGGGGTAATTCTGCGATAAATCGAAAAGATGGTTCCCACAGAAACATTTACATCGATATTGGAAGAACCATCCAATGGGTCGATTAAAACCACATATTTGTTGTCGTTCTTTTCGTTCCTGCCTTTAATGGTAATGAAATCATCCTCTTCTTCACTCGCGATACCACAGACAATCTCCCGATTGGTCAAGGTTTTAATGAAGGCTTCATTGGCAAAAACATCCAACTTTTGTTGGTCTTCCCCCTGCACATTGGTATCGCCAGCAGCACCAAGAATGTCTACGAGACCTGCTTTGTTCACTTCGTGGTTTACTACTTTGGCAGCAAGGCGAATGGAGTTGATTAATCTGGATAATTCCCCCGAAGAGTACTTGAATTCACCTTGGTTCTCGATAATAAATTCACCAAGGGTTTTGTTTTTTTGCGGCATCGTGGCGTAGGTTGTTGTGAATTTGGCTCAAATATCGGGATTTTTAAGAAAATTGAACCGATATTTGCTTTGGAAAATCTGCGGGAAATGGACATTGGGATTCGTAAAGCTACACCGAACGACCTAGATGCAATGCTGGGCCTCATCACGGAATTGGCGGTTTTTGAAAAAGAACCCGATGCCGTAAAGATTTCAGTACAAGAACTTCAAGAGGCAGGATTTGGGCAAAATCCCATGTATACCTGTTTTGTGGCCGAAGTAAAAAATGAAGTGGTAGGAATGGCCCTCGTGTATCTTAGATTTTCTACCTGGGTAGGCAAAACAGTACATCTCGAGGATTTAATCGTGAAGGAAAGCATGCGTGGGGAAGGCATTGGATATCTGCTTTATGCCGAGGTCATGAAATTTGCCATAGAACAAAAGGTAAAACGGGTAAATTGGATGGTATTGGGCTGGAACAAAGGTGCCATTAAGTTCTACGAACGAACCGGTGCCAATGTGCTCGAAGATTGGTGGCAGGTAGAAATGGACGAAGAGGGCATGCAGAATTTTGTAAAGAACCTATAATTCACAATTACATACATGAAAGTATTCAAGTTTGGAGGGGCTTCTGTCAAGGATGCCAAAGGTGTAAAGAACATGGTTTCAGTATTACATACCACCGGTGAAAAGGATTTGGTGGTAGTAGTTTCGGCCATGGGTAAAATGACCAATGCATTCGAAGTATTGGTAAAGAATTACTTTGCCGACAAAGAAGCTTTCAAAACCTCAAAAAGTGAAATTTATCAGTATCACCAAACCATTCTCAATGATTTGTTTGCCAACGAATCGCACCCGGTCTATGCTAAAGTAAATGAACTGTTTACCGATTTAGGGCAATTTTTAGAAGGAAACAAATCCACCTATCATGCTTTTGTATACGATCAAGTGGTATCATATGGCGAGTTAATATCTACTCATATCATTTCTGCTTATCTCAATGAAATAGGAATGCAGAATACCTGGTTAGATGTGCGCCAATGCATAAGGACGAACGACTATTACCGTGATGCAAAGGTAGACTGGCCAGAAACCCAGAGCCGGATCAGTGAAATTGTAGCTACAAAGGGAATTACCATTACCCAGGGATTTCTGGGGGCAGAATCCGAAAACAATTTTACCACCACCTTGGGTAGGGAAGGAAGTGATTACACAGCGGCCATTTTTGCCTATTGTTTGAATGCCAAAAGTGTGACCATTTGGAAAGATGTTCCCGGGGTGCTCAATGCCGATCCCCGCTATTTCAAGAATACCCAATTACTAAAGCATATTTCCTATCGCGAAGCCATCGAATTGGCTTTTTACGGAGCTTCTGTGATTCACCCAAAAACCCTACAGCCCCTTCAGCGAAAGGAAATCCCATTGTTTGTGAAGTCCTTCGAAAATCCAGCGAATGAAGGTACCTGTGTGGGTAAGGGTGTTACCTTGGATCCCATGACTTCCTGTTTTATTCTTAAAAAGAATCAGGTGCTAATTTCCCTTTCTTCCTTAGACTTCAGTTTTATGATGGAAGATAATTTTAGTGATGTTTTCAATTTGCTGCACCAATACAAAATGAAGGTAGAGCTCATTCAGAATTCGGCGATTAGTTTTTCGGTTTGTGTCGACAACAAATACAACAATTTGGAGGGATTGCTCACCAAACTTCGGGAAAAATTCAAGGTAACGTGTTACTACGGAGTTACCCTATATACCATCCGCCATTCGAAGCCTGTGGAGATTAAATCCTTGACCGAAGAAAAGGAAGTTCTTCTTAAACAGGAAAGTGCCGAAACCGTTCAAGTGGTTGTAAATGAGTAAGTAAATATTTTCGGGGGTTTCCCTATATTTGTTCTCCTTCGCGTTGAAGGGTTCGCTAATCCTAACCACCTATTATGGGACTTGTTAATGCCAAAGAAGTAGCCAAGGCCATTAAAGTCGATAAGTTCGGCTTTTTGGGGACTTCTATGGGGTGGTTACTCATGAAGATCTTGAAGATTTCCACCATGAACAAGATCTACAATAAACACAAACATCTTAGCGACCTGGAGTTCATGAATGCGCTATTGGATGAATTCGAAATTAAATTCGAAATCCCAGAGGAAGATTTAAAGCGGATTCCCAAAAATGGGTCTTTTATTACCATTTCCAATCACCCGTTGGGCGGGATCGATGGTATATTACTATTGAAGTTATTATTGGAGCATCGTCCAGATTTTAAAATCATTGCAAATTTCCTATTGCACCGAATTGAACCTTTAAAACCCTATGTGATGCCGGTGAACCCATTCGAAGGACATCGGGACGCCAAAAGCAGTGTGATGGGTTTTAAAAGTGCCATTACCCACATTAGGGAAGGGCACCCTTTGGGCATCTTCCCGGCAGGGGAAGTATCCACGTACCGTGACGGTAAATTGGTGGTAGATAAACCCTGGGAGGTTGCCGCCATGAAATTGGTGAAAAAAGCGGAAGTCCCAGTAGTACCCATCTATTTTCACGCTAAGAATAGTAAACTTTTCTATCGGTTGGCAAAACTGAGCGACACCCTTCGAACTGCTAAACTGCCTTCCGAATTGCTCACCCAAAAAGAACGAATTATTAAAGTGAGGATTGGAAATCCGATTTCGGTTAAGGATCAGGCAGAACATGCAAGTTTGGACGATTTTACCGATTTCCTGCGGAAAAAGACCTATGTGCTCTCCAATCCGTTCGAAAAGAAGAAACTGCTCGAAAACATACCGAAGACGATTAAATTACCCAAAGCACCCAAGCAGATCGCCGGCCCCGTTTCGGTAGATTCTATGGAGCATGAAATCCGGGCCTTGGAAGAAGACGGCAAGCGATTGCTCATCAGTAAAAATTACGAAGTATATCTCGCTCCTGCCGTTGCCATTCCCAATGTGCTACAGGAAATAGGACGTTTACGCGAAATTACCTTCCGGGAAGTGGGTGAGGGAACCAATAATGCTACCGATCTGGATGATTACGATTCTTACTACCACCATATGTTTTTGTGGGATAATCATGCCAAAAAATTGGCAGGTGCCTACCGTATGGGATTGGGGCAAAAAATATTCGAACGATATGGGATCGACGGCTTTTATCTGCAAAGTTTATTCCGATTCGATGAAGAATTACACGATATGATGAGCAAGTCCATCGAAATGGGCCGGGCATTTATTATCAAGGAATATCAGCAGCGTCCCATGCCATTGTTTTTGCTTTGGAAAGGGATTGTACATACCACATTGCGTTTCCCTAGGCATAAATTTCTTATTGGTGGGGTGAGTATAAGCAATCAGTTTTCGGAATTTTCAAAATCCCTCATGATCGAGTTTATGAAGTCCAATTACTACGATCCTTATGTGGCGCAATACATCCATCCCAAGAAGGAATACAAGGTAAAGTTGAAGGATGCCGACAAAGATTTTATTTTCGATGCAAGCGCCGCAGACCTTAACAAATTCGATAAGTTGATTGATGAGGTCGAACCCGGAAGTTTGCGATTACCCGTACTCATTAAAAAGTACATCAAGCAAAATGCAAAAGTGGTTGCTTTCAATGTGGACCCCATGTTCAACAATGCGGTAGATGGCCTTATGTATATCCGTATTGCAGACCTGCCTGAGAGCACGGTAAAACCCGTAATGGAAGAATTCCAAGCCGAATTGGAAAAGAAGTACCTCAACCGTAGTGAGGAGGAATAATTAACCTTTTCCTTCCGAAGAAATTCCTCTTTCTGCCTCAATGATTTCCCTTAATGAAAATCCTTGCTTTTTAGAAGGCTCCGCTACTTCATCGATAAGGTTTAGTAATTTAACGGTATTACCGATTTGGATATTGGAAATGGCTAGATAGGTATCAATACATTCTTTGTGTACTTTCAACTTATCCTCCGTACTCTTGGTTTTGTCGGCCATGATCTCCAGGGCAAACAATTGATTTTGCTTGGCCATGGCGGCTTTATCCATAAGATCGTTTAACCAGGCCAGGATCCCTACCGAAAGTTGGGCATAATTGGAACGGCTGTCCTGCATCTTTAAAGGAGGATCCTTAAGTAGCAGGGCAACGATACTCAGCATTCCAAAACTACCGAAGGCAGTTGCCAAAAAGGTTTCCCCCTTCCACCCAAAATAGATGGCTACGCCTATTAAAATAAAACCGATTAGGAAGGTCATGGAGAACATCACTTTGATGATGTTTTGAACATTCTGACTCTCTTTCAAAGAAGCTTCCAAGGAAAGCTTCAGTTTGTTGATAAGCCGTAGGGTATCTGCTCCCGTTTCATCCGTTTGGGGTGCTTTACCCTGCTCGGCCTGCGTCATTACACTTTGTACATGTTCAATTTGCGCTATGGTGCGTTCAGACACATTGTTTTCAATTAAATACTCTTTGTTGATGACATTATTGGGATTTACCAAAACCTCAATAACAGATTCTAAAAGTTTCATAATGTGTGTTTTAGGCGGGGAGTTGTCTACACATCGAAGATATTCAAAAAAGTCATCAATTGTTAATATATTCGGAGCAATAAACTATTGACTGTTAATGAATCAGCAAAGAATTGGCCGCCCAAAACCAAAACCTATGAGGAAATTTTATTCCTTAGGTAAATAATTTAAGATGGTGAGATATTTGGGCCATGGTCCCACCTCATCTTTATACTGCTTCGCCATCACCCGGGAAATTTGAGCAATATGCCCAAGATCGTGTACCACCCATGCTGCCAGCATTTCTTTGAGGGCCACCTGGCCCAATTCGGGATGATTGGCCTGCTTTAATAGATCGTCTTCACTCAGGTTTTTGGATCGAAGGGTGTTTAGATTGGCTTTGCGGAGGGTATCAAACTCCAGAAGTAGTTCGTTCAGGGTTTTGCCTTTGCTCATTTCGAACTGTGCAAAACGATCGTATGGGGTAAAGGTTTTATTCGGGCCATCGCTCAATACGATTTCCAGTCTTGGCATCCAATCCGTTTTTTCGCCATGAACCAAATGGCCAATGACATCGTAAGGACTCCAACTGTCGCCGCCTTCATTGGTATGGGTCCAATTTTGTGATAAGCCAGAAAGCAGTGAGATAAGCACTTGTGGGGTGCGTTCCAAAACCGAAATGGCTTCATTTAGATGGTATTCCATGGGTTTCTATTTTGGTTCTACAATTAAGAAAACGGCAGTGCTGTCGCCAATGTTAAGAACACGATGCCATTCAATTCCGTCATTGAAAAAGTCTGTTCCAGTGGGAACGTTCACTTCACGAATACCCGTAGTGTCTTCGATTCTGAAGGTGCTACCGGCCAACGTATAACCGAAATGACGCGCATGATAATGCTTTTCGTGTCCCACTCCTGGCGGAAACGTACACTTCAACACCCGAACTTTACTGTTGTCCTCAATTTTTTCACAGACAGCATTTCCATTCCAACCTGCTTCCAGCGGATCGGGTAGTTGAGACGATGTGCCACAGCCGCATAACAGGATTAGGAGGAAGAAGGTGCCGAATGATTTCACGAATCGCTTTTTTGGGTGATGTTCAGTTCAATTTCAATTTCTTCTGCCGTGGCATCCAGTAGTCGTTTGAAACGATTGAGATAATTGACCTTGATTCTATCCGTTTCGATTTTTAGGTTGATGAGGTTTTCCAATTCCAGATCACCAAAAAATCTTGTAAAATCTTCGGTGGTATTTATGGGGATCATTTGGGAACCCTTGACGATCTGGGCATAGTTCAGGTTCTTCATCATATAGGGTTCAATAAGGGTATTCAGCTGTGTATTGGCGTATTCATCCACGGTTCCACCAAAACTAACAGAGCGTTTTAGGTTTAGGAGCAATCGTTTTAGGTTGGGATTGGTAATTTTAGAAGTGTACCCTTCCTCTAAAAATTCTGTAGTGGCAGGCATATCATACGTTACGGTAATCACGCTTGTCAGTGAAGTCAGAGAATTGTGGAGCGTCTTAACAGAATCAGGATCATTCGATTTAAGCACGCGTAAGGATTTTCGGTTTTCACCAACGATGATGGAATCAATTAGGTTGGCTTTTCTCCCAACTTGCGTACTGGTAGAAGTGATCTCTTCCAGAATGCGTGAGTAGCGTGCATTTATTGCATTGGTTTCGTTGCGTTGAGAATTCCAGTTGTTCACCTGAAGCGCCAGTAGAATTCCAATCATGACCAAGGCAATTTCACCTAGGGCATACAGTAGATATCTTGAAATCTTATTTTCTTTCAATAATTGTTGTCTTATACGACGGAAAAAATGAATCATGACAAATGGTTGAACTAAATATATAAAATTTAGCGGCTTTGTCTATGGGTCGATGATTGAATAGAGGTGTTACGTAAGCAGTATAAGTGCCATGGCTATAATAGCGGGTAAGGCCTGAAAAAAGAATATCTTTTTGTGAGCCGTTAAAGCCCCATAAATACCTGCAACGGCTACACAACCCAAAAAGAAGAGGGATATATTATCTCTCCAGATGGGATCTTTAATGAAAAAGGTCCAAATAAGCCCCGCTGCCAAGAATCCATTGTAGAGTCCTTGATTGGCTGCCAAGGGTTTGGTGGGTTCGAAAAGCTCCTTAGGGAACCCACGAAAGATTTTACGACCCAAGGTGGTCCAAGCAAACATTTCGAAGTACATAAAGTACAAATGCAATGCTGCAACGATGCCTATAAGTACTTTTGCTGCTATGGTCATAGTGTTTATAGATTGTCCTCTATAAAGCTACGACAATATTCTTTAATTTCATTTCTGGCCTTTTCAAAGGCAGCATGTTTTTCATCATCCGTACCTTCTACTTTGGAAGGATCGAAAAAGTTGTGGTGCAATCGTTTGGCATTGGGCGCAGGGATGAATGGACAATTTTCATTGGCATGATCGCAAACGGTAATAATAAAATCCCAATCAACACCTTGGTATTCATCCACATGGTTGGAGGTGTGACCCGTTATATCGATGCCATCTTCCATCATTATGGCAACGGCGCCAGGATTTAAACCATGGGTTTCGATCCCAGCAGAATAGATTTGAGCCTTATCCTGGGCCATCTGGTTTAAATACCCATGGGCCATTTGACTTCGGCAACTGTTGCCCGTACAGAGCACAAGAACATTTTTCATGTAATTTATTTTTTTACTTCTTCTTTCCAATAAAACATTATCGTACCAAATCCCTCCTCTTTGTCCAATCTTTTCCCGTTTGCCGATGATCCTGAAACCGCATTTTCGATGCAGTTGTATACTGGCTTTATTCTGTGGAAATATGCCTGCCTGCAAAGTCCAAAAGCCGGCATTTTCACTTTCCCGAACAAGGTGTTCCAAGAGGGTTCTTCCAATACCTTTTCCTCTGGCTGCTTCCGAAACATAAATCGTGTTTTCGGCTACGCCCCGGTACACATGGCGCTTGGATACATGGCTTAACGCGCACCAAGCAAGTACTTTTCCTTCATCTAGTGCTACGAATCGACAACTAGGTAAGAACTTATCGTTCCAGGTTTCCCAATCGGGAACTTGGGTTTCGAAAGTGGCGAAGCCTGTAGCCAGTCCCTCAGCATATATTCGTGATACCTCCGGGAAATGCGTCGCCGTAAGGGGAAGGATTTCCATGGCCTAGCAACAACCGCTTCCAGGAGCGCACCCGGCTTCCAAGCTTTCCAATTCAACGGATTCTGGTACCCCACACGTTTCTTTCGCCTTGCAATCGGTTTTTTCGACGGCTAATTTAAGCAGAAGGTTATTGCCGTGTATTTCGTAATCGTTAACAAAAAGTTGTGCTGTATGGAATAGGGAATTGCCATACTCGAATTTCACTTCCGAATCCAGATCGTAGGCTTTCATTTTACCCACCTTGTTCAGAATGCCCAATGCTTTATAGGTGGACATGAATTCGGTTTTTCCTATTTCTGAAGGACTTTCCCATAACTGAATGACGGTTTCGTTCCATTCATCAGAATTGGCCCCGCAATCGACAGCATCGATCTTAATGTGCTTTACTTCGGTGATATGGTAATTGGCCCCTACCAATTGGTTGGGGGTGTATTCGAATAATAGGGATTTGTTTTGGTGTGTCTTTAAAAGATCCAATAACTCCTGGGTTTTCATAGTGTATCTGTTTGGGTTAACAACATTTTTGTTCGGTGGTTTCAAAAAAGTCCTGAAACAACTCTTTCAAGGCCGTTAATTTATCCTTGTTTATGGTGTACAACTGACTTTTACCAACAAACCGACTACGAAGCAATCCCGATTTCTTAATCACCTGAAGGTGCTGAGAAGTAGTGGGTTGCGACAAGCGGATGTGATCGGCAATCTGCATGCAGGAACAACCTTCGCAATCCCCAATGTAATTGAGAATGGAAATCCGAGCTGGATGCGACATGACTTTTGCCAAATCGGCCAGCTGGTTTACTTGCATGGAATGTAAAAAACGTTTTGAAACTCCCATAATAAATAATTTATATATCGCAATATTACGATTATAAAATGAAACAAAAAAGCCTTTGAGTTATTTTTCAAAGACTTTAACGTTTTTAGAACCAGGGTTTTTTGCCTACTTGATACGTCTGGTAGAATTCTTCATCGCTCTTTGTGAGGTAGATAATCCCTTCAATAATCCCGATGATTCCTCCTATTCCGCATAAAAACGATAATAGTATTTGAAGGATTCCTTCTTGGTTGTATCCCAAGATAAACTTATGGATTCCTAAACCACCCACAACGATGGCGAGTATTCCGGCCAACATTTTCTTGTTTTCGCCACTGCTGGTGGCTTCGTTCCAAGTTTCCTTGATTTCCTTGGCTGCCTCCTTGGCCTCATCGGCAAATTCTTTGGCAGTTTCTTCCACCTCTTTGGCGGCTTCGTTGGCTTTGTCTTTTAGGTCATCGCCTAGGCTTTTTTCTTCGTCAGACATATGCTGTATAGTTTGGTGATTAGTGAGTTATAAAAGTAAAAAAATATTTTATAAAAACGCACTATCCACAGGTTCCCAAAGTTCGATCTTATTTCCTTCGGGATCCATGATCCATCCAAACTTTCCATAGTCGTATTCTTCCATTTCCCCAACAATGGTAACACCCTCTTCTTTAAGGACTTCGAGTAGTTTTTCTAGGTTTTCTACCCGAAAGTTCATCATGAACTGTTTTTCGCTTGGGTTAAAGTATTGGGTGTCTGCCGTAAACGGACTCCATTGCGTGGAGCATTTGTTTCCTGCGTCGTCCTTCCACCAGAAGGTCCACCCATACTGATCTGTAGGAATTCCTAAATGCGTTTTGTACCAGCTTTTTATTTGGTCTGGATTTTCGGTTTTAAAGAAAAACCCGCCCAAACCTGTTACTCTATTTTTCATCTTGCTAACGTTTAGGTGTTACTTCTTGGGTTTGTTGGTGTCGTAAATATCGATCCATTCTTCGACCGTCATTTTTTGACAAAGTTCGGCAATGAGCTCATAGGGAATGGCATCCACTTTTTTGAATCGCACACAGCTTTTACCCATGTCCAATTTGTATTTGGAATGTTTCGGGAACTCGGCCACGAACCAATCCAACAATTCTTTTTTGGCATAAATACCACTGTGGTATAAAGCCACAAAGTTCTTTTGCGAAGCAATATTGATAAAGGGAAGTGGATCCTTGGGATTGCAATGGTATCCTTCGGGATAGATGGAATGGGGTACATAGAACCCGATCATTTTGTAGGTGATTCCTTCTTCAAAACCTTTGGGAAGATGCTTCTTAACGGTTTGCCGTAGCTTTTCTACGGGATCTTTTCGTTCTTCGGGGAGCTGCTCAATATAGCCAGCTACAGTGTCTGCGTCGTATTGCATAATTTAATTATTTGCGTTGTAAGATAAGTCCTGAAATTAGGGAAATTACAAATCCCATCATAACCACGGTAGCGAACATGATAAATGCCATGAACCCGGAACCGCTGTATTGTGCCATTTGTTCTTTTAAAGCTTTGCTCTGTTCTTCATACTCTGCGGGAGACAAGGTCGCTTTCATGTCTGCCAACATTTTGGTTTCATACTCCACGGCAAAATCGGGATTAATGGCGGTGGTATAGATGTAATCGATAATAGCAAATCCCAACCCGGCGAAAAGCGAAATGAGTAGGCCAATGAGCAGCGCTTTGCCAAAGGATATCTTTCCTTCGTTTTCGTTGTCCCGGTAATGACGGATGCCAAAAAAGACAAATATGAGTGAAAGTGCCATCGATACATAGCCAATGACCTCCTGTACCGAATAATCCAGACTTTTCCCTATTAATAGGGCAATGAGGAAAAGCCCCGATGCCATGAGTAAGGAATACCCTCCGTACTTTAAAATTGTTTTTTTCATGATTTCGTTTATTGGTTTGGTCAAAAGTAAAGCGAGCCTTGAAAAATGGACTCATACTAAAGTACTAAATTGCCTCCTACTTTAGTAGGAATCCCCTTTATAGAAGAATTTTCAGGGATTTGGCTTTTTGTACGGCTTGGGTGCGCCGCTTTACATCCAGTTTGGTAAATAGATTGGAAACATGGGTTTTCACGGTACTTTCTGAAACGAAAAGTTGATCGGCTATTTCGCGATTGGATAACCCTTCAGAAATTTTCATCAAAATTTCATGTTCCCTTTTACTAATTCCCAATTCCGACAGCTTACGATCATCGATTTCGTCATCGGAAGCCGCTTCAATGGATGTATTGCGGCTTTTTCGGTTGATGTAAATTCCAATAATAAAAAAGACAATGGCGATTAGGGCAATAACAACTTCCATATCCAGATTGCCCGAAGCAATGGTAAACTGGCTCAACTGAAACAAAGTGAGCAATGCGATGATAAGTGCGCCAAAAACAAAAACGGTTTTTTTCACACCTAAAAGTAGAAAATATCTGCTTATTTACTTTGCCTACGCCGGACAAAAGAAGTCCATGAGTGGGTCTTTATATTTGGGAAGAATCCTTAAAGAGAATATACCTTCAGCAATGCTCTATAAATGAATACTTTGTAGATGTTGACCTCCCAGCCTTTAGTTATTGCCACAAATTAATCGCACAAGATTCATGAATCTTGTGTGCAAGTCTTTTGATTTGACCCAAATCGCTAATACATTTATGGGTGTTCAAATTCGAACGCAAGTTACTCCCTCCACATAAAGTTGCCACATCTCCCCGGGCAGCAAATAAAACAGAAAAAGGTTGCTTAAATGCGACCTGGACAAATATTGTATTAACCTAAAAGTATTTTTTATGAAAAACCTCATTGTTGCGTGCCTCTTTCTTGTAGGCAC
>JAHQVM010000073.1 GCA_019634365.1 Flavobacteriaceae bacterium
GTACAGAATGCCGGTGGAGTAGATGAAGCCAATGCGATGACCCTTTCAACATTAGGGGAAGATGGGTTTCCCAAGGGACGTATCGTCTTGCTTAAAAAATATGACGAAAACGGATTTTATTTCTATACCAATTATTCCAGCGAAAAAGGAAAAGCGATCGCCTCCCATCCCGAGGTGTCCCTATCCTTTTTTTGGCCCAATTTAGAACGGCAGGTACTCATAAAGGGAACCGCCCAAAAAACGAGCGCAGATGATTCCAGCAACTATTTCGCCTCCCGACCCAAGGGAAGCCAGTTGGGAGCTTTGGTTTCCCATCAGAGTAGTGTGGTAGCTAACCGGGAAGTCCTTGAGGATGAGCTGAAAGCCCTAGAAGCGCACTATGAAGAAAAAGACGTTCCAAGGCCCGAAGACTGGGGAGGATATGTGGTGAAACCAGTGGAATTTGAATTCTGGCAAGGACGGCCTAATCGATTGCACGACCGGATCCGATATCGATTGGAAGGATTGGATTGGATCATAGAGCGATTGGCACCTTAAGGTGTGAGTGAAAGGTGAAAAGTGAAGAGTGAAATGTAAACTTTTTCAGGGGACTCTGAGTGCTCAAAACAACGTTTTGAGTGTATCGAAGAGTCGTTGTAAAAAGTGAAGTGTAAGCAATGCTGTTTTTATCAAACTAAAGAAACCAAGAATTTTTAGTAACAAACCAACCAAAATAACGATCAGATGAAAACTTTGTACATGGTGCGACATGCGAAATCGTCTTGGAAACATGACGTTATTGATCACAAACGTCCCTTAAAAGGACGGGGAAGACGCGATGGCGTGCTCGTATCTGAATACCTGAGTGACAAAATTATGTCGCCACAACGAATCGTTACCAGTGGCGCGACAAGAGCACTTTCAACCGCGAGTTATTTCAAAAAAGCATTCAATACACCAGACTCCGATTTTGAAATCAATAATGATTTGTACGACTTTAGTGGTCATAATGTAATGGATATCATAAAAGGGCTCGATAATACGTTGAATCGAGTTATGATTGTGGGGCATAACCATGCCTTTACATCCATTGCCAATATGCTTGGAAACACCTATATTGACAATGTTCCCACCTGTGGGTTTATAGAATTGCAATTCGAAAGTGATTCTTGGGGTGATATCACCACGGGTAAAACCATACAAACCGTATTTCCTAGAGATTTAAAAGAATGAGTACGATTCCAGTAGCACAGAAAACAGAGAACAGATATCTAAACCGGGAACTGAGTTGGTTGCAGTTCAATGCCCGGGTATTGCAAGAAGGGGAAGATCCTACTGTTCCCCTCATCGAGCGCTTGCGTTTCTTGGGGATATTTTCCAATAACCTGGATGAGTTCTTTAAAGTGCGCTATGCGACCATAAAACGTATTGTGGAGGCAGGAAAAGGCGGTAGAAGCGAGCTTGGGGGTATTTCGGCTACCGAATTGCTGGAAGAAATCACCCAAACCGTTATAAAACAACAGGCCCATAGCCTCCGTATCCTGAAAGATATTCAGGATGAATTGGAAAAGGAAAACATTTATATCATCGATGAAACCCAGATATCGGATTCGCAACGGGAATTCATTTCAGATTATTTCATCCGAAAGGTGAGCCCTGCCCTTATGACCATCATGATTTCTGAAATCGATGAATTTCCGGAACTCAAGGATAGCGCTGCCTATTTGGCCGTTCGCATGAAGATGCGAGAACATACCGAGAATGGGAATGGTCTCGGGAATGGTGTTAACTATGCGCTGATCGAAATTCCCAGGATCATAGAACGATTTGTAGTACTTCCCGAGGAAGACGGAAAACAATACATCATCATTCTTGACGATCTTATCCGTTCGCAAATGGGGAATATCTTTAATATCTTCGACTATGAGTCCATTACGGCCCATATGATCAAGATCACCCGTGACGCCCAATTGGATATCGACAGTGACCTCTCCCGAAGTTTCTTGGAAAAAATATCGAAAAGTGTCGATATGCGTAGCTCTGGGGATCCCGTACGCTTTGTTTACGACAAAAGTATCGATGAAGAGACCCTACAGTTCATTATGGCTAAAATGGGAATCGAATCTACCGATAGTATTATACCCGGAGGGCGTTATCACAACCGAAGGGATTATATGAAATTTCCCAGCTTGGGCCGTAAAGATCTTATGTACGATTCCGTAAAACCCCTGCCAGTTCCAGGTTTATCTTTGCAAGGACGATTACTGAAGAAAATTGCAGAACGGGACTACCTTTTGTATGCGCCTTATCAAACCTTTGCTTATGTGGTGAAGTTTCTTAGAGAAGCAGCTTTGGATCCTAAAGTACAATCCATCAAGATTACCATTTATCGATTGGCTGAAGTTTCGCATATCGCCAGTTCCTTAATCAATGCTGCCAAAAATGGAAAAGAGGTAACGGTACAGATCGAATTACAGGCGCGTTTCGATGAAGCTGCCAACATTCGGTACGCAGAACTCATGCAGAAAGAAGGAGTAAAGCTCATTTTTGGGGTTACGGGACTCAAGGTACATTGCAAAGCTTGCGTGGTGGAACGTTTGGAAGGCCAGAAGATTCGTCGATACTCCTTTGTAAGTACCGGCAATTTTAACGAATCTACCGCCAAAATTTATACCGATTATACCTTATTTACCTCCAACAATAAGATTGGCAAGGAAATCAATAAAGTATTCGATTTCTTCGAGGTTAACTACCGCATAAAGAAATACAACCATCTATTAGTGTCGCCTCATTATACGCGAAACGCACTATATCATTTGATCGATACTGAAATTGAGAACCATAAACAGGGATTGTCCAGTGGGATAAAGCTTAAGGTGAATAGCCTGTCAGACTTTAAGATGATCGATAAGTTGTACGATGCCAGTAGGGCGGGAGTGAAAGTGCAGCTTATCGTTCGCGGAATTTGTTGTCTAATTCCCGGTGTGTTAGGCATGAGCGAAAATATAGAAGTAATTAGTATTGTGGATAAGTTCTTGGAACATCCCCGTTTGTATATTTTTGATAATGCAGGGTCCCCAAAATACTATATTTCCTCGGCCGATCTCATGGGTAGAAATCTAGACAATAGGGTAGAAATTGCATGCCCCATTTACAATGAGGAGATACAACAAGAATTATTGGATACCTTTGCAATTAACTGGAAGGACAATGTAAAGGCTCGTGTTATTTCAGAAAAACAAGATAACGCCTACCTTAGGAACGATTCAGAACCCGTTAGATCCCAGTTTAAATTGTACGAGTATTACCAAGAAAAGCTGAAAAATTTTGCTGAACATTGAGAAATATGGAGCTATTGATATAGGTTCCAATGCCATACGCCTACTCATCGCAACCATCATTGAAAGGGAAAATCAACCCCCACAGTTTAAAAAGACATCATTGGTTCGCGTGCCTATTAGGTTGGGTGCCGATGTGTTTTTGGAAGGTAAGATTTCCGAAGGGAATTATGCACGAATGATCGATGCCATGAACGCCTATAGTTTACTCATGAAAACTCATGGGGTAAAGCGCTATCGTGCGTGTGCAACATCTGCCATGAGGGAAGCCACCAACGGTAAGGAAGTCGCAGCTAAAATACAAAAGGAGACAGGGATTAATATTCAGATCATTAATGGTCAGGACGAAGCAGCCATTATTGCTTCTACCGATTTACAGGATTTGATCGATACCGATAAAACCTTTCTCTATGTGGATGTAGGAGGGGGAAGTACCGAATTTACCGTTTTTGCCAATGGACGAACGGTCGCTTCCAAGTCTTTTAAACTAGGAACCGTTAGGGTTTTAAACGATATGGTTAAAGAATCTATTTGGGATGATGTAAAAAAATGGATTAAGAAGAATACCAAGGATTATGACAAAGTGAGTTTGATTGGTTCCGGTGGTAATATTAATAGTATATACAAATCCAGCGGAAAGAAATTAGGGAAACCTTTAAGTTATTTCTACCTGTCCAATTATTTTCAGCGGTTAAAATCCTATACCTATCACGACCGTATTTTCGAATTGCAAATGAACCCCGATAGGGCCGATGTTATTGTACCCGCTACGCGCATTTACCTTTCAGCCATGAAATGGAGCAAAGCGAAGAACATCTATGTTCCGAAAATTGGACTTTCGGATGGCATCATTAAAAGCCTTTACAACGAAAAGAGAGCCAAGGCCATGGAGGTGGAGCTCTAGAGAAGTAATCTCGCGATCTCTTCCCAATTGTTTACCCGTTCGTGTCCGCGATCCTCTGCAACGTTGTGCGGTTGGGTAAATAATAAGCTTCGATTCTGGAAAGGATCCAGATTTTTATAATGATCATCAATAAGGATATCGCCAGATACCGGTACTTTAGATCCGCATAGTATTACGTTTCTCCAGGATATGAATGGAAAATGTTCCTCGAGCCAATAGTATTTTTCTTCCAAACTATTGGGGAATTCCATAGCAGCCGATACGATGAATAATTCATACGCTTCGTCAAGTTCCCTAACCACTTTTTGAGCGCCTTGCATGACAGGAGCCGTCCTAAAAAAACCTTTTTGCCTAACGTGGCGCTTGGCGTTGGGAAAGGCAACAATCTCATCTTTGCCAACTACGTCCTCTAATGCAATGAGCTTTCCGCTCTCTTCAAACTCAAAATTTATTGCTTGTTGATAGATGTCTGCCATAACACCATCCATGTCGAGTAGCAATCGTTCAGCCATAAAGCAATTGGATTTATAAGTAGATCACATTTTCGATTGGGGTTGCGTCTATGAGGAAATATCCGTCCTAATTTAAAGATTTCTTAACCGTGTATCCGTTCTGAAGTACTCAAGTCTTCCATGACTTTGGCTTCGTATTCCAAGAGATCCTGCCATTTCTTATCTACTTCCTCACGGTTCCCAAATTTTCTAGCAAAGCCCAGGAACATGGTGTAGTGTCCAGCCTCGCTAATCATTAGCTTGCGATAGAACTGTGCCAGCTTTTTATCTTCCAATTGTTCGCTCAACAATCGAAAGCGTTCACAACTTCTTGCCTCGATGAGTGCAGCGTACAAAAGTCTGTGAATAAGCTGTGTATTACGATCTCCGCCTTTTGGGAAGAACTTCATAATGATGTTTACATACTCATCCTTGCGTTCGCGCCCAAGGGTTAGTCCGCGTTCCAGGATAAGATCGTGTACCATTTTAAAATGACTCATCTCTTCCTGAGCCAAAAGGGTCATTTCATCTACAAGCTCCGAATATTCCGGGTAACCAATGATGAGTGAAATAGCAGTAGAGGCAGCTTTTTGCTCACAATAGGCATGATCTACAAGAATCTCTTCAATATTTTTTTCAACGATGTTCACCCATCTTGGATCTGTAGGGAGTTTTAGCCCCAACATTTTTATTTCGTCATGTTCTTGCTCGTTCATGGTGTATGGATTAAACGTCCAAATCGAATTCTTGGCGCAGGGATTCGATAAGTGGATTCTTTTCTTTCAATTTTTCGAATTTCTCACGGGGCGTGTAAGCATAACGTTTTACTTCCTGTTCATTCACCTCTATGGAAAGATCCACATCATAATTTTTCAATTGCTCCCGCAAAAAGCCCAATAATTCATATTTGGCACGTTCCACTTCCACTTTAATAGTGCTATTGGGGAACACTAAATGGATGAGGTTTCCTTCCAATTTGGGCGTACCCATGGTTAAATGGGAAAGGAGGTTGAATTTCCCTTCTTTTTCTACCTTTTTGGTGTAGGAAGCCCAAGCAGATTGCATTTGTTCTTCCGTGAAAGTTTCCCTTGGAAGGTTTTCTTCATCTGGTTTATTGGCCACAAGTTCCTTTTGAAGTTCCTGCTTTTTTCGGATACTCTTTAGGGAAAGGGCGGATACTTTTTGGGCATTTCGTTCGGCCAAGATTTGTGGACGATCAATAACGCGCTCCTTGGATGGTGGTTGTGTTTCAGTAATGTTAGGTTCTGCTACGATGTTGGGAACTTCTTCGATGGCAGGTATTACTTCCTCTACAGTTTCTACCGCAACATTCACTTCAGTAGCTTTCTTGGGTTCAGGAGAAAGGACAGGATTCTTCTGGGTTTTAAAATAAGAAGGTGGAATTACAAAGCGCTTCCCGCTAGTGTTTTTTTTTTCTCCCTCGAAGGTGAGGGAGGCCAATTGCAATAAGCAAAGCTCAACCAATAGGCGTTGGTTTCGACTGTTCTTATACTTTAAATCACAGGAATTGGCCAAATCTATGGCTTCCATAAGAAAGGATTGACTTGTCTTCCCGGATTGCTCCAAGTACATTTGTTTTACTTGTTCTCCTACTTCCAATAGGGAAATGGTGGATGGGTTTTTGCACACCAACAAATCACGGAAATGAGATGCTAAGCCAGCAATGAAGTGATGGCCATCGAATCCTTTAGAGAGGATTTCATCATATTTTAAAAGCGCTTCGGGTATCTTATTTTCCAAGAGTAGATCAGTGACCTCGAAATAGTAAGTATAATCCAATACATTTAGATTTTCGGTCACCGCTTGTCGGGTAAGGTTCTTCCCCGAAAAGCTCACCACCCGATCAAAGATGGAAAGGGCGTCCCGCATCGCACCGTCGGCCTTCTGTGCAATAATGTGAAGCGCATCGTCTTCGGCATCGATTTGTTCGGCCTTGGCTACTTCGGCCAATTGCGTCTTGATATCATTGACCGTGATCCTCCTGAAGTCGAATATCTGACAACGGGAAAGAATCGTAGGAATAATCTTGTGCTTTTCTGTAGTCGCTAATATAAAAATGGCGTGTTTTGGGGGTTCCTCCAAAGTCTTCAGAAAGGCATTGAATGCTGCCGAAGAGAGCATGTGTACCTCGTCTATGATGTATACCTTGTACTTTCCAACTTGAGGAGGAATACGAACCTGATCGATGAGGTTCCTGATATCACCAACCGAATTATTGGAAGCTGCATCCAATTCAAAAATATTGAAGGCGAAATCCTCATCTTCATGATGATTTCCATCATCGTTTATTTTCTTGGCAAGGATTCGAGCGCAGGTCGTTTTACCGACACCCCGGGGCCCTGTGAAAAGCAGTGCTTGGGCCAAGTGATTGTTTTCTATGGCATTCTCCAAGGTATTGGTAATGGCCTGCTGTCCCACCACATCTTTGAAGCTTGTGGGGCGGTATTTTCTAGCCGATACAATGAAATGTTCCATAGACAAAAACAAATATAGGAAGGTAGCTGTACTAATGAAACTATCCCGGTTCGTATTTTGAGTGAGTTATTAACATTTTAGCCTATTTTTGCACCGCAGGCCGCCTTATCGCCTTAGAGGAGTGAAAGCTCATTTATGGAGGAAAGTCCGGACACCAAAGGGAAGCATAGCGGCTAACGGCCGTCATTACGCCTCGGCGTGATAGGACAAGTGCAGCAGAAAGAATGTACAGGTAATGCTGTAGTGAAATCAGGTAAACTCTATGCGGTGAAATGCCATGTATATCTAGGCTTGAGGGTTCCCGCCCGATCTGGAAGGGTAGGCAGATAGAGTGTTTTGGCAACAAAACATCGAGATAAATGATAAGGGCCTTTAGTATTGCTGAAGGTACAGGATCCGGCTTACAGGCCTGCTTTTTTACTAGTATGGGTTGCCAACAAGGTTTTGGACCAGTCGATGCATTCTTCCATCGATGCAAATGTTTCAAGAATTCCTTTGTAAAAATTCTTTTCGAATTTGGCCGTTTCCAGTGCCGATGGTGTATAGCACACTACGCCAATACCAATAAGGGTTGGGAACAAATCCGAATGCATTAGACATGTAGGGTTTATGGTATAATCGTATTGTCTATTGGCGATGGACACGAAGGGCTTTTCGGAAAAATACTGGTTGAAAATATCCGTTAACTTTTCCAAATGGGGAAGGTCGAATGCCACACCTTCCTTAATGGTGGAAATTACATAGTTTTCGTAAAGTTCGAAGGTAGCAAAATCCAGTTCAATGACTTTATGGGTAATCGGGGACGACATGATATCTTATTCGGCAAAAATGAAGATGCAAAGATCTGAAATTTAGCTATAAAAGCAAAGCTATCGACTAGATTCTTTAACATTTTTCAACGTCCAAGATTCACATTCTTCAATGGAATAAAAGACACCAAACGGTCGTTTGTAAAATGCCTTTTCGAATTGTGCCGTATTATAGGAAGCTTCGGTATGACAAAGGATGGCAATACTTCTCAATCTGGGATGATTCGAAACTTCCAAATAGCACGTTGGGTTCACGGAAAAATCGAACTTTCGATCCGAAATATAACCGAATGGGCGATCGGGATAGTACCGGTCGAAAACTTCGAAAAGAGACGCCAATTTTGGAAGGTCGAATACGATACCTTCTTGTATGGTTAGCAATGCGTAATGTTCATAGATTTCTATCTGAACAAAGTCCAGGTCTATGGTTGTGGGGGGGAGAGGAGTCATATAGTGTATGAGTCTTAGGTTTGTTTTTTTGTTATCTTTTCAATTTTACTTCATCCTATTTCCCTTTCGAAAATTCTGGCTTTCACTGGGCCGGGAAACAAAATTACCGTTACAAAATCGAGCGATTTGGTTTTTATATCATTCACATATCATGTTTTACTGAAAAAACTGAATACGGAACCTCCGTATTTCCTATGTTCCTGATAACCAGAAAGCTCGGTTAAGTCGGTTTGTTTGGGGTGCTCAATGATAAATATTCCGTCCGGTTTCAACAAATTATTCTGAAAGATTTTACTTACCATATTATTAATATCTTCGATATCAATAGCGTAGGGTGGATCCGCAAAAATCAGGTCGAAGGTTTGTGGCGTTTTGTCCAAAAACTTATAGACATCTGCCTTAAAAGGGGTAATGGGAAACTCGAGTTCCCGCGCAATTTTGTCGATAAACTTCACACATGCATAATGACTATCGATAGCAGTAATTTTTGGTGCACCTCGAGAAGCAAATTCATAGCTCATATTGCCCGTGCCAGAAAAGAGATCGAGTACTTCTGTTTCTTCAATAGGAATGCGGTTCCTTAGAATGTTGAACAAGCCTTCCTTTGCAAAATCCGTGGTAGGCCGCACCGGTAGGTTCTTAGGGGCTACAATTCTTTTTCCTTTATGCGTCCCAGAAATTATACGCATGAGTGTTGGTTTTTAATACATATTTCTCGTGATTTTCTTCTTCCCCAAAAGTTGCAAAATCACGGCTTACAAACGAAATATTCCTTATATAAGTATATAGGAACTCGAATTTTTCGTCAGATTTAACAATAGCGCCACAAACAGATGTATTTATACTATCCGGATTTAATTTTAATTGTTCTAAACAGAAAAGCACGTAGTAGATAAAATCCTCAGGAGTCCTGTAGGAATAGGTATTGCACAATTGAAGTTCCCCTTTGTTTATGACAATGCAATCGAACTCATTATCTTTTAGGTGTAAATAGACCTTTTCTTCTTTACGATGCTTTTCTGCGTTCATAAAGTCGTTGAGGAGTACCGACACGGCATGGTAATACTCAAAACCTCCATACCGTTCAAAAATATAGTTGTTGATATTGATAAAAGGAACATAGACCACAACCACACCTTGGTTTTTCAATGTATCGTGCGCGATGTAATCATTGCCTAGAATCTTGGTGTTGAATTTAAGGTACTCACTGGCCTTGTTCTCGTCGAAAAGTGATATGGGGACTGTGCAATAGGTATTCGTGCTATAGATGAGCTGTACTGCGGCAAATTGGCTTTGTAGCTCTGTTGTGGTCCTAAAGGTATCGTCCATGACCAATAGGAGTTCCTCTGGAGTATGGGGTTGTTCTAGCTGTTTTTCTTTAAAGAAGAGTGGTTCCCCTTGTTGGGATGAGACCAAAAAAGAAAGTCCGGTCAAAGAAATTTGAACGGACAATCTATTAGTTTGGTTGGTATTATTATTGTCTATCGGTGGCTTTGTCATATAACTTTGGCCAGTTTCCGCTGGTATCAACATCATCCATAGATCCTACTTTAATGTAGGGACCATTCACACCATCTACTGCATTGGTTTGCTTCTCTTGGGCAACCATGTTCTTATCCTGTCCGGCCAGCACCACATCCTTGGAAACTTTTGCTTCGAATACAGAATAAAGCGTTCCACTTTTTTCCAGTTTACCAGCTTTCATTTCAAAACTAGCATCAGAATCAGGAACTTTCATCATGGTTTTGTAGCGATCGGAACCAGCGAATAGTGAATCTTTCACTGCTTTAAATCCTAGGGTATCTACTACAATAATATCTTTAAAGTATCCTCCTTCCAGGGGATCCAATCCATACGCTTTGTTCTTTTCAACATCGGCATAACTACTATCCCTACGCTGCGTAATGGCAAATTGTGCTGTATCAATAAACCGAACTAAACTGTCGAAACTTCCAGAAAAACTTCCGTTTATCGTTTGATGTGCCAATTGTGCAGACTGGATGTCCTTAAGCTTCGAAATTACCTTTTCATACCTTTCTACTTTAAGCTTGTTGAAGCGGGTAGTACTTGTAATAGAATTGTACAAACTATACCCTAAGAATATGATGGCAATCCAAAGAACGATTTGAATGATGAGTTTCATTATTTTGAAAGTTTAATTTTAGATTATCGAATTAACATGCGTCTATCGCAAATCTACAATTTTTTTTTATTCGTAAAAGGATAAACCGAAAAAAACCTACCTATCTTTAGCCCTTATTTTTTCTAGCTTTATGGATGTTTCACATTTCTATGGTTTACTAAAGAGCGATTTTCCTCATACTGTTACGAATAAGCAGGATATGGCACTTAAGTTACTGGCCGAATTCATACTTTCGGAAGGGAAGAATGAAACTTTTTTGTTGAAAGGTTATGCGGGAACTGGAAAGACAACACTCATTGGCACCTTGGTAAAAAACCTTTGGAAAGCCCAAAAATCCTTTGTGCTATTAGCCCCAACTGGCCGCGCTGCCAAAGTGATTTCCAATTACAGTGGAAAACAGGCTCTCACCATACACAAGAAAATCTATTTGCCTAAAAGTGAAGGGGTAGGGAAAGTAGTGTTTAGTCTACAAAAGAACAAGGCTAGAAATGTAATTTTTATCGTGGACGAGGCCTCCATGATACCAGATATTAATCAAGATTCCAGACTATTTGAAAATGGTTCGCTATTAGACGATCTCATGCAATACGTCTACAGCGGTCATGGATGTAAACTTTTACTTATAGGTGATGGAGCCCAATTACCTCCCGTTAAATTGGACATGAGTCCTGCATTGGAGGAAAAGACCTTGGAGAACTATTATAATAAGGACGTCATTTCCTTAGAATTGGACGAAGTGGTGCGTCAACAAAAGGAAAGTGGAATCCTATATAATGCTACTCGGATTAGGGATGCACTGGATACAGGCTTTTACGAGAGCTTTAAGATTAATGCAACACATTTTCCGGAGGTGGTGAGGCCCCAAGACGGACAGGAGGTCATGGATGCTATTCAGGATAGCTATGATGCCCATGGTAATGAGGATACCGTGATTATTGTGCGATCCAATAAGCGGGCGAATTTGTATAACCAGAATATTCGTCAGCGGATCCTCTTTCGGGAGGAAGAACTGTCTGCAGGAGATTACTTAATGGTAGTTAAGAACAATTATTTTTGGGTGAAACCGCATTCTGAGGCCGGTTTTATTGCCAATGGCGATATCATAGAGGTTCTTGAAATCTTTGCGATCAAAGAGCTATATGGCTTCCGGTTTGCTGAAGTAAAGGTTCGCATGGTCGACTACCCCAATATGAAACCTTTGGAAACCGTATTGTTGCTCGAAACCCTTACCTCCGAAACCCCGTCGCTTTCGTACGAAGATTCCAACAAACTTTACGAAGAAGTAAAAAAGGACTTTGCCGATGTAAAATCGAACTATAAGCGTTTTCTATCCATCAAAAAGAACAAGTACTTCAATGCGCTGCAGGTGAAATTTTCCTATGCCATAACCTGTCATAAATCACAAGGGGGACAGTGGAATACCGTATTTATTGAACAACCCTATTTGCCCAACGGTATGGACCGGGATTATCTGCGTTGGTTGTACACGGCCATGACAAGGGCCAAGGAGCGACTTTACCTTTTGGGTTTCAAACGTGAATTTTTTGAAGATTCGCAGTAAACCTTTTCACTTTTTGCACATCTACAAAATAATCTTGTGAATTTCTTTTCAGAATTGACAAAGATGCTATTTTTGAAGTTTGTTAAAAACCTAGTCATTTGAAGATAATTGCTATGATACCGGCGCGTTATGGTGCGTCGCGATTTCCAGGAAAATTAATGCAGGACCTCGGCGGGAAACCCGTTATCGTTCGTACCTATGAAGCCACCAAGGAAACAGAGCTCTTCGATGAAGTATATGTGGTGACCGATAGTGAAGTGATTTTTGAGGAAATTGAACTTCATGGGGGTAAGGCCATTATGAGTATCAAGGAACATGATTGCGGTACCGATCGCATTGCAGAGGCGGTAGAAGGTATGGATGTGGATATCGTTGTGAACGTACAAGGAGATGAACCATTCACCAGTAAATCTGGACTTCAGCAAGTATTGGGTGTGTTTAAAGGACCCGATGCCGATAAGATCGATTTGGCTTCCTTGATGACCGAAATTTATGATTGGAAGGAAATCAGCGATCCCAACGCCGTAAAGGTAATCGTGGACAAGGATAATTTTGCCCTCTATTTTTCAAGATCCCCCATACCCTACCCAAGGGATAAGAATGCTGCCGTGCAGTATTACAAGCATAAAGGCATTTACGCTTTCAGAAAAGAAGCCCTATTGGATTTCTATAAACTGCCTATGCGATCTTTAGAGGCGGCAGAAAAGATAGAATGCATTCGATTTTTGGAATATGGCAAGAACATAAAAATGGCCATTTCCAATACACAAGGAATCGAAATAGATACTCCCGAAGATTTGGTAAGAGCAAACAAAGTATTAAAAGAAGACAAAGGAATTAGTGTGAATAATAAGTACCGGAACTTCCCCATGGTGCCTAAAGTAGTATTTGGGCGCGGGTGTTTCGATCAATTACCATCCATACTGGCACCACAGCGAAAGGATAAGGCCCCATTCATTTACCTGGTAGATGATGTCTTCAAAGAAAACGATGAACTTATTAACCGAATGAACCTTCGGTTTAATGATAAACTTATTTTCGTTTCGGCCGAGGAGGAACCCAAAACGGAACAAGTAGATACCATTGTTAAAAACATCAAGTCCGAATTCACCTATCGTCCTTCAGGAATTATTGGAGTGGGAGGGGGAAGTGTTCTCGATCTTTCCAAGGCGGTTTCTATCATGCTAACCAATAAAGGAAGTGCTTCCGACTACCAAGGTTGGGACTTGGTAAAGAACAAGGCCGTTTATCATGTAGGAGTACCCACCATCTCTGGAACAGGAGCCGAAGTATCCAGAACAACGGTTCTAACGGGACCTGAGAAGAAATTAGGAATTAACAGTGACTTTACGCCCTTCGATCAAGTAGTATTAGATCCGGACCTCACGGTTGGTGTCCCTAAAAACCAATGGTTCTATACTGGGATGGATTGTTTTATCCATTGTGTGGAATCCTTGAATGGAACCTTCCTGAATGAATTCAGTAAAAGTTATGGGGAAAAGGCATACGATCTGTGCAAGGAAATTTTCATGAATGGTAACCTTTCTGAAGTAGAATCACGTGGAAAACTCATGATGGCTTCTTGGCATGGTGGTATGAGTATTGCCTATTCACAGGTGGGAGTAGCTCATGCTATGAGCTACGGACTTTCCTATGTGCTTGGTACGAAACACGGTGTAGGGAATTGTATTGTATTCGACCACTTGGAGGAGTATTATCCGGAAGGGGTGCGTCTTTTTAAAGAGATGAAAGAGTACCATGATATTGAGATCCCTCAGGGAATTTGTGCCAATCTTACGGATTACCAGATGGATACCATGATCGATATTGCCCTAAGTTTAGTACCTTTATGGGAGAACGCATTAGGGGAGGATTGGGAACAGATCATGACCCGTGACAAACTGAAAGAATTATACTTAAAGATGTAGGAGGTCACTCCGTTGCATGGGAATTACCAAATTTATATTTCATAACCTTTTAGGGTGGAAAATCGAAGGAAGATTTCTACCCGAAATAAAAAAAGCGGTTATCATCGTTGTGCCACATACCAGTTGGCATGATTTCTATGTGGGTGCCTTCACACGGAGAATTGCCAGAACCGAGATCCATTGGGTAGGTAAACAAGAGCTTTTTAAATGGCCCATGGGATGGTACTTTCGTTGGATGGGAGGATCACCCTTGGATAGGACTTCGGGACAGAATAAAGTTCAGGCGATTGCCTCACTTTTTAAAAAAAAGGAAGAATTCAGGCTCACCCTGGCACCAGAAGGAACGCGCAAGAAAGTGGAGACTTGGAAAACCGGATATTACTACATTGCGAAAGAGGCGAATGTCCCTATAATTCCTGTTGCATTCGATTATAAAACCAAAACGGTTGTTATAAATGAGCCCTTTACCATAAGTGGTGACATAGAAAATGATACCCCGATTTTGCGATCTTATTATGACGGAGTTGTGGGCAAACGTCCCGAATATACCTAGTGCTATTTTTTTTGTAGTTTTAAGAAAAACTAAAAAACTATGAAGAAGCTATCTTATCTATTCCTTTTTGTATGTATTTTTTCCAGCCTGCAGGCCCAAACTCCATGTGAAAATGGTACGGCCGGAATTTTTCCTTGTGAAGGTTATGATTTGATTTCTCAAATTCCATTATCTACAATGAATTCGGTAAAGGCCAACGATTCGTGGGGCTGGACCGATCCTATGGATGGTAAGGAATACGCTATCATATGTCTCAACGAAGCCACTGCGTTTATCGATATTTCAGATCCATTGAACCCGCTGTATCTTGGACAAATGCCTGGCGAAAGTAGTCAGCATACCACTTGGAGGGATGCGAAAACCTATAGCAATCATGTATATGTGGTGAGTGAAGATACCGGGCACGGCATGCAAGTATTCGATCTTACTCGTTTGCGTAATGTTGCCAGCCCACCAGAGATTTTCACACCCGATCAAGTATACTCAGACTTTGGAAGTGCTCATAATATTGCGATCAACGAAGATACTGGATATGCCTATGTATTAGGTACAACCACCTTTAGTGGTGGCACCCATTTTATTGATATTACCGATCCAGTAAACCCCATAGCGGCTGGAGGTTATGCGGTAGACGGATATACGCATGATGCCCATATAGTTACCTATAATGGCCCAGATACAGATTATACCGGAAGAGAGATTATGGTCGCCAGTAATGAAACCGAAGTTGATATCGTAGATGTAACCGATAAAGGGAACCCCGTTACTATAGGAACAATTGCTTACAACAATGTAAACTATACCCATCAAGGATGGTTAACAGAAGACCACAGATATTTTATTTTAGGAGATGAAACAGATGAATTGAATACAGGGATCAATTCCAGAACGATCTTCTTCGATTTTGAAGATTTGGACAATCCTCAGTTTCATTTTGAATACGAAGGCCCTACAGGAGCTACAGATCATAATGGATATGTTAAAGGGGATAAGTTTTACTTGGCCAATAATGCAGCAGGTTTACGGGTTGTAGATATAAGTGATATTGAAAATGCCGTTGCCACAGAAGAAGGCCATTTCGATAGTTACCCCACAAACGATAATTCTGGCTTTAACGGTTCATGGAATGTGTATCCGTTTTTTGAAAGTGGACATATTGTGATTAGCGACCGAGCACAAGGTTTTCTTTTGGTTCGACCATCGGAGGTGCTTTCTACTGAAGATGTTTTCTTGGAAACGACCGTTTCCATATATCCCAATCCCGCAACCACAGAAGTTACGATTGCATCTACTCTAATAAGCATAGAAAACATAAGGCTTACCGACCTTTCTGGTAAGCAAATTTATGTGAGTGGAGAAATGGAAGAAAACGGTTTTACTTTAGACATCTCCACATTTAGTGCAGGTATATACTTTGTTACTATTAACAATTTGGTGACCAAGAGAATTATTAAACAATAGATTTTACTCTTTTATAAAGGGTTTGATTACATTCTCATTATTTATTTTAATGTTCAGGAAGTACATTCCAGTTGGTAATTCTCCAACATTAATGTAGTTTGAGTTTGTATTCGATTCAACCATTTGCCCCATTGTATTATAAATACTCATTTTTTGTCCTAAATATGGGCTATCGATTGTTAATTGGTCATTAGCCGGAATCGGATACAATATAATTTCAGAGGCAAGGATTGTGTTCTGGTTGATACCCAAACTACAATCTTCGCTGTATACCGCAAAAGAATCCTTAAACCAATTCGGACTGTTTTCGGCATACTCTACATTACTCACTTCAATACATAATAATTCTGGGTTGTTCAAGGCATTCATTTCGGTGAGAATTGTGTTTTTTAAGTTGAGAGATTGTAATTGGTTGCCCTGACAATCTAATTCCCCGAGAAATTGATTCGACGATAAATCCAACGCTGTCAAATCTGAGTATTCACAAAATAATGCCAGTAAAGAATTATTGTTGAATAAGTCTATTTCACTTATTTCGGTATTTGCAAAAACAAGGTATTGGAGGTTGTCGTTTCCTGTTACATCTAATTCGGTAACCATTGTGCCTGAAATGTCCAGCAGCGCTAGAAATTCATTTTGACTGGTGTCAATTTCAGAAATTGAGGTAAACTGTGCCTCAAGCACTCTAAGTACAGGGTTTTGTGTAATGTCTATCGAAGTAACCGGATTGCTTTGGATGAATAAATATTGAAATGTTTCGGTGGGAGGTAAGTTAATCTCTTCAATGTTGCCGTTGTAGAGATAGGCCGTTTCCAAATTAAGGCAATTACTTAGGTCTACTTCCGTAAGTTGATTATCGCTACCAAAAATGATCTCCATATTCACCGATGCAGAAAAATCGATGGATGATATGGTCGATTGCTCAAAGAAGATGTAATACATATTAGGATTGTTGGTAAGATCCAATGAGGTTATTTGGCTCCCTCGTAGGTTGGTCCCTAATAAATTTACATTTTGGGACAAATCGATCTCGGTAAGGGCATTATCTGGGATATTTAGATGCTCCAATAGCAAGTTATTCGACACATCTATTTCAGTAAAAAGATTGTTGGCAGCACCTAATGCTATCAAATTTATGAAACTGTCCAGCCCTTCCAATGAACCGATGTCTTTTTCATGAATCATTAAAGCGGTCACTGCTTCAGCTTCGGATATCTGAATTTCACCATCGTCATTGCTATCTACATCAATATCACCAATATAGTCCCCGTCGGTATCCACTACATTATCGTTTACCAATGCATTTTTGAAATTGATATCTGGAATATTAACGATCTGCGCTTTGCACGTACCGAGTACTAATAAAGCTAAGGGAATTATGAGGGTTTTCATATGTATGCTTATTTGGTTAGCACTTTCAATTTAAGACATTATACCCAAAAGCATAAAGAAAGAGTGTCTTGATTCATGAAGTTTAGGATAAAAACTAAGAAAGCCGCTCCATAGAAGCGGCTTTTAATTTTTATGGCATTGTCATATTATTCAGAAGCATCGGAAGAACTCTCATCCATCGTATGATATACGTTTTGTACATCATCGTCCTCCTCAATCTTTTCAAGTAATTTTTCCACATCGGCTGCCTGTTCTGCATCCAGTTTTTTGGTTACTTGAGGAATGCGCTCGAAGCCAGAAGAAAGGATTTCGATATTGTTTTCCTCCAAGAACGACTGAATGGCTCCAAAACTTTCGAAAGGGGCGTAGATCAATACGCCGTCTTCATCTTCAAATATTTCTTCCACTCCAAAATCGATCAGCTCCAATTCCAGCTCTTCCATGTCCATGTCTCCTACATTCACCCGAAAGTTACATACATGATCAAACATAAAAGAAACGGACCCAGAAGTCCCTAGGTTCCCATTGCATTTGTTGAAATAGGATCGAACATTGGCAACGGTACGAGTATTGTTATCTGTAGCAGTTTCTACCAAAATGGCAACGCCATGAGGAGCATACCCTTCGAAAAGCACTTCTTTGAAATCGCCTTGGTTTTTATCGGATGCCCGCTTAATGGCCCGCTCGATATTATCCTTGGGCATGTTTACAGCCTTGGCGTTCTGAATCACAGCGCGCAGTCGTGCATTCGAATCAGGATCAGGACCGCCTTCTTTTACCGCCATAACGATATCCTTACCAATACGTGTAAACGCTTTGGACATGGCTGCCCAACGTTTCATTTTTCTCGCTTTTCTGAATTCGAACGCTCTTCCCATAGGATTTTCTGAAATTTAGCTACAAAAATAAAAAAATGGAATACATGGCAAAGCTATGCCACCAAGTCATTGATAATTTGTGCCAGTTCAAAATCATTATCGGTTACGCCACCAGCGTCATGGGTGGATAACGATATCTGAAGTGAATTATAAACGTTGGACCAATCTGGGTGATGATTCAATCGTTCTGCTTCGAAGGCGATTCGGGTCATGGCAGAAAAAGCATCCTTAAAATCATCGAATTCGAAAGTGGTGTGCAAGGCGTTATCCTCATACAACCAACCATCCAATTCTTGCAGTTTAGATCGAATTTGTAGTTCTGTTAATGGTTTCATAGGCTAGCTTTTAAAGTATCAATTTCATCCCGTAAGGTACTATCTTCTATGACTTCGCTTATCTGAATCTGATAGTTCTTCGGAAGTTTATTGTGCTTGGGCAACAGGGCTAAGTAACGCTCGTCATTGCTCTTAAAAACACTCTTAAAGATAGGCTTTTTATCACTTAATTTTTCAGCGATTTCATGAAATAAATCTTCATGGTGAATTACATCCGTACTCGCCAGATGGAATATACCCGACAATCCTTTATTGATGATATAGTGAACCTGCTGTGCCACCTTATCGGCCGTTGTGGCACTTACTATCAAATTGGGATATACCTCAAAGCTAGCAGAATGTTTGATGGCTTGCTTCAATTGAAATATACGCGTTGCATTAACGCCCAATACCAAAGGCAATCGCAATAGGGCATGTTGTTCCTGTGGTAATTCTTCAACGATCTTTTCCAAGGCAATTTTAAACAAGCCGTATTTGCTTTCAGCTTTAGGGGTGTCATTTTCGTAAGATGGGTATGTACCCAATCCGTCAAAAACATTTACGGAAGAAAGCAATAATAATCTCGAATGAGTAGCAAAGCAATAGGAAACCAGTAATTGGTGGGCTTTTAATTGAGCTCCAAAATCTCCTCGTAACGAAGAGATGATAATGTTGGGTTGCACCTCAGCAAGTATGGCATCCAGACCACCCTTTTCTACCTCGTAATGATAAAATACCTGATTGTCCTTAAAATTCCCTTCCTGTGTAGCATAGGTTCCATACACATCGTAATAGGATAAAAGCTCTTTGTATAGAGCGTATCCTATAAAACCTGAGGCACCAAGAACAAGAATCCGATTCAAAATTATCCTTTGTAGAATGGGAGTTTTACAATCGTTGCAGGAACGGCATTTTTGCGAATCTGAATGTGAATTTGTGTCCCAACATCTTTCATAATGGTAGGAACGTAGCCCAGACCAATTCCTATGCCCAAAGAGGGTGACATGGTTCCACTAGTTACATTACCAATGGTTTTTCCCTGTCCGTCTACTATATCATAACCTTGTCTAGGGATGCCACGATCGTTCAATTCGAATGCCACTA
>JAHQVM010000074.1 GCA_019634365.1 Flavobacteriaceae bacterium
CTTCAAATTTTCCTCATTGGAAGAGTTCATGACGACATTACTTCCCCGCTCTACGAAATACCTCGTTATTTCTTTTCCTATACCCGTAGACGCTCCTGTGATAATTACTGTTTTGTTTTTCATTTTTAGTGTTTTTTAGTTCCTAAATATTGCTTCCCGTCCACTCCCCAATTCCCTAAAGGAATTTCTTCGATGACGACATGGGTAGTCTTTGGGTTTTTGTTGAGCACCTTTACAATTAATTCTGTGGTGCCTTCAATTAACAGGCGTTTTTCCTCTTTTGAAACCTGTTCGTCTGTGATTTTGATATTGATGTATGGCATCGTTTTACGATTTTAATTATTAAATATTGATTTAGTCCCAAACAGAATTTTTAGATATGGCAAATCTTCCAGCTCCCATAAAGAAAAGGCTAAGCGCACCCAATAGATACAGAGCTGGTAGTTCTATTCCCCATCCCCCAAATTGATTTAGGGAAAAAATATCCGGCCCATGGGCCAAGGCGATTGCCACGAGGAAATTAAAGGCAATGAGCAAGGCCATAAGCCGAACCCTATAACCCAATACCAAAAGAAAGGGAGCGAGAATTTCACTAACGAAAACCCCATAGGCAAATGCACTGGGGATTCCAATACCAGAGAGCAGTTCCTTTATGAAGCTATAGTTAGCACTTAGATTTGCGACACCGTGAAAAAGGATCAGTATGCCAATGGTAACCCGAAGTATTAACAATCCCGTGCTGTTGTTGTGTCTAATTTTTGATACATCCATAATTTTATGTTTTGATTAAACTTAATTACGATGCAAAGTTGAAGGAATGCCGTATGAGCTAACAGGACATACATCACTAAATTGATGTGATCTATATCACTCCAATCTAAGGAGAAAAGTTGTGCGATAAATCGTGTCTAAGAATTAAGACGGCTCAGGGTTTCGCGGGATACACCCAAATATGCAGCAATCATTTTCTTGGGAACACGCTGAAAAAGCGCTGGGTATTGTTTTAGAAGTAATTCGTATTGTTCTTTGGTAGAATTTTTAAGCAAGGACAAAATTCTATTTTGAAGTGCGATGCGCCCCATCTTGCTTTTCTTTGCCCAAAAACGTTCCATTTTGTGCATGCTTGCTGTCAACTTCTCACGGTCATCGAATGTAATATAGAGTAGCTCACTATCCTCGATGCAATCTATTGACGTTTTAGATTTCACCTGATTTACAAAGGCTTCATAATCGGTGATCCACCAATTCTCCATCCCAAATTGAAGAATGTGTTCTTTTCCTTGATCATCTATGAAATAGCTCTTAAGGCACCCCTTAAGAACCCAAAATTCTTTATTTACATACTCACCTTCCTGAACAAGGTACTGATGTTTCCTTTTGTGCGTTGGCTTAAAATGTGACAGAATATATTCAAACTCCTCATCGGAAAGTTCGATGATCTCTTCGATATGTTTCCGTAAGGGATGTTTCATACAACGTTTTGCTTCCTAATTTTAAGTAAAATGATTATCTACCTAACTATTAATTTCTGAAAGTTACTCATTCCAGAAGGAATTATTGAAACCATATACATTCCAATGGGTAGATTGACATCCATGGAATTAATTGCCTTCCAAAGCATTTCTAACACTAATGCTATATCGCGTTCATGCATAATTACTTATCACAAGAGTAAATTAATTTCAAAATTGGGTACTACATCGGAAAATAGAAAGGTTCATTTATCTACTCCTCAAGGTATTCATGGTTCGACTAAATTCATTTAAAATCTCATCCTTACATGCATGCTTTCCATTTTCCACAATTACCTTACCATGAGAAATGGTTGCTTTTTGCATCGCGCTATCGGATGCATATACAAGAGTTGAAGCCAAATTCTTATCGCTGCAATGAGCCAATAAGGGATGGGTGCCATCCACAACAAAGGCATTCAAGGGCGTTCCCACTTTAAAGTACTCCTCTTCATCATTATTCATGGCCTTCCTCCCGGAAAGGGTTGCCATCTCCAAAGCATATGTGCCTCCATCCCCTTGTTGGGGAGAGAAATAGGTATTGCGTTTATGTGAAATGAGACGCTGCCCATAATCCAAGATTCGGAGTTCTTCTAGAGGATTTAATCCCACATGACTATCGGTACCAATACTCCATTTACCGCCTTCCTGCTGATACTTGCGAAGGGGAAATAGTCCATCGCCCAAATTTCCTTCGGTACTTGGACATATCACCACATGGGCACCACTTTGTGCCAATCCTTTGGTTTCTGTTTCGGTTAAATGGGTGGCGTGTACCAGGTGATACCGTTCGTTTAATGCCACGTTATCTAGCATCCATTCCACAGGTCTTTTGCCCAAATAAGCTATGGAATCTTCAATTTCCTTGAGTTGTTCTGAGACATGGATATGAAAAGGAATGTCCTGCGGGCCCGATTGGGCGATTTCCGCAATGTCTGCAGGTTCTACCCCACGCATGGAGTGAATCCCAATGGCACTATTGGCATGTTCGTAATTTTTGCAGGCTTCCCTGCTCGACTCCAACAATTGCAAATAGGTGTCGATGGTAGGAGAAATAAATCGCCTTTGCCGATCATTGGGTTCCTGTCCAAATCCCCCTTTTTGATAAAAAATGGGGCATAAGGTAATTCCAATACCTGCCGTTTGAGCGGCAGCAATCAGTCGGGTTCCCATTTCCGCTAGGTTGGCATAGGGTTTTCCATTTTTATCATGGTGTACGTAATGAAATTCGGCCACATTGGTATAACCGTGACGTGCCATTTCTGAATAGAGCATCGTGGCAATGGCCTCCATCTGATCGGGATTCATGCTCAAAGCCAGTTGGTACATGGCTTCGCGCCAGCCCCAAAAATCATCCGGATTTTCAGATCCTTCGTGCCTTTCGGCCAATCCAGCCATGGCATATTGAAATGCATGTGAGTGGGCATTCTGAAAACCGGGAATGGCAATGGAGTGTTCCGTTGGGCTGAAACCATTTTCGTCTTCAGAAGTAGTTATGGAAGTAATCAGTCCATGATCATCGACCATGACTTGAACATGGGTAAGCCATCCGGATTTCTGAAGTAATTTTTTGAAGTTGTATGTAGTCATTACGAATAGTGGCTAGGAATCGTTAATCGCCTTTTTTTAAATGGAATTCATAGTGTCAATAAGGGCTAGCATCGTTTGTTTTAATACCTCTTTCACTTCTGAAGCTCTTTCTTTATTGTAATTGATTTCATTGTCATCCATGTATTGGATTTTGTTCATTTCCAATTGCAAACCATGAACTTGGTTTTCGGGTTTCCCGAAATAACGGGTAATATGTCCTCCTTTAAATGGGGTGTTATGATGTACACCAAAAGTAGCAGAACCAAGATGCTTCAAAGCGGTCTGGATAAGCTCGGGGTGCGCTGTTTTTTCATCATTATTCCCCAAAATCATATCTGGAAAAATCTCTTCTTGAATGGTGCTAACCCTGTGTCGAATGGAATGGGCATCCCATAGCAACACCTTACCGAATTGTTCCTTCCTTTCTTCCAACAAAGCTTCAATTTTCGTATAATAGGGCCAATAATAGCGTGCGAGCCTACGCTGTTTTTCTTTAGAATCGGGCTCAAACTTTTTGGACTTATAGAGGTTGTTTCCAAAAAAATCGGTCGTGGGTGTGCAGGAGGTGATAAGTCGGCCATCATCGTATAAGGGTACACTCTCGGGATCCCGGTTTAAATCAATGACCCAACGGCTCAGATTTGCTTTAATAAGGGTGATGCCCAGTTTTGGAGCGAAATCATAGAGTTTGTGTACGTACCAATCTGTATCGTCCACAAAATTCCGCATCCTCTTTTTATAGTGCTTTTTAATTTTTGAAGGAAAACGAGTGCCCGCATGCGGCACACTTATAATAATTGGGACTGGCGGCGCCTTCGGTTTTTTGATCGTGAACAAATCCATAGGGCTAATTTATGATTTAATTGGAAGATACGGTCATGAGTATTGCGATACTTGCTATAGGCATTATGGATTGGAGGAATGCTATTTTATTCATCTCTAAAAATGTACTGACAAGTATTTTTTGAATAACCCATAAAAAAGCGACTCGAAGTGCATTTCGAATCGCCTGATTTTACGGAGTCGTTTTTACGGCTATTCTGAATCGATTTTGGTCGAGATATCTCTAAAGAGCAACATATCCCAAATTCTGTTGGATGCGCCATCATAGAACCCCGTTTCATTCTCATAGCTTTTTGGATTCTTAAAAGTCCCGAAAACAAGATCGAACACCGGAAGCCCGCAGTAGTTATAAGCATGTATTCCACGGGCGTGATGAACATTGTGGGATTCCGGGCGTTGCACCAAGTAACCCAGCCATCTTGGAGTACGGATATTGGCATGTTGAAATATGGCTAGAAAATTTGTGATAAGGATAATGGCCGCAGTGGCTTCGGGACTAAACCCGGTTATAAGCACCAAACAAAAGGATCCCAAGGCAGTCCAACCCACCATATCTACAGGGCTAAAGTAGAAGGCACCAAAGCTGTCCAGACGCTCGGCACTGTGATGCATCTGGTGAAATACCTTCCAAAGTAGGTCATTACGATGCATGGTTCTGTGCCAAACATATTCGCCCAACGTGTAGACCATTACCCCTACCAAGGCTCCCCAATAGGTCCCTAAACCCGTTAGGTTGAATAACTGGTATTTCGCTAAAAACCCATCCCACAGAAAGGGTAAATAAGAGGATAGAATAAAAAAGGTTACAAAGGCAAGAAAGCCTTTGAGCTTCCAAAATTTAACCGGCGGTAGTTTCTTGGCGGGAAAAATGGCTTCCCAAAGTATGAGACCACCGTACATAACATACACCAAATAAGAAATGGGGTTCAAGAATACTTCCTTTAACGAAGGAAGCGTTGATAATAGATTTTCCATGAATTTTTAATTTTATTTTTTGAAGCCGTAAAATTATGGCTATCAAATAGTTCGAACTAAAAATTACACTTGATCTATGTTAGGAATTTAGTTTTGCCCGAATTCGGCTAAGGCTTTCAGGATGAATGCCCAAATACTTGGCAATTTTGTTTACAGGTATGTTATGAAGGTATTGGTTATGGGTCTTAAACATCTTCATATAACGCTCTTCGGCCGTTAGGCATAGGAAATCCTTTTCCCGGTTCGACTTCCTTAAATACGCTTGCTCGGTGATGATTCTTCCATATTTGTTAATATCGAGTCCGGTCTCATAAGCATTCATGAGTTCATGATGGTGAACCATTTCCATTTCACAATCAGTTAGAGCCGTAAGTCTAACATCTGCTGGGGTTTGGGTAAGGAAAGAGGTAAGGGCGCAGACCATTTCATTTTCGAAAAAGAAATCGATCACTTTTTCGGTCATATAACTTTTAATGGTTAATTCAACAATGCCCTCATTAATAAAATAGACCTGTTTCTCGATCTGATTGTACTCCGTTATGATTTCCCCTTTTTTGAAATGCACTTTGGTAAGTGAAAATGCAATTTCCTCGTCCGAGGTATAATTGGCATTGAGAACAGCATTGTAGAATTCCCTGAAAGTCATGCGAGGTTAATTTAATGAAACCTAGTGATCTTCAAGATAAGAAAACCTTCAGGATTTTCCCTCAGTCAGAAGTTTTTATACGAGCAATTCAGTGATGAAAAACTAAGGCAGGTTCAATTGCCAGGAAACCCCGAAGCGGTCCTCGACAAAGCCGAAACGCTGGCTAAATCCGTAATTGTTCAATGGCATGAGTACAGCTCCGTTTTCGGATAGCTGCGTAAACAGGCTTTCCAATTCTTCGTTGGAAGTACAATCCACAAAAATGGAAACTCCGGGAGTAAAATCCCATTCGTGCTTCATGGGGCTATCACTACAGGCGAATTGCTGACCATTTAATTGGAAGGTAGCGTAAAAGATGGTTCCTTCTTTCCCGGGACCGTCTTTACCATGCTTTTCAATACTAGTGATGCTGGCGTTTTCAAAGAGGGATATATAAAAGTTCATCGCCTCTTCGGCATTGTTCTCTTGAAAAGTCAAAAAAGTGGATAACTGTTTTTGAGCATCATTGGACTTCATCATTTGCTGCTGCTTCAAGCTATCCAATTCGGATTGCAATGCCATAACTTCTTCACTGGTTTCTTTGTTGACCTTTGAGTCGTTACAGCTGAACGCCAGTGTTGCCAGGACAAATAGGAGTGTTATTCTTCTCATATTGATGGTTTTGAGTTTATAGCTGTTCGACTATCTGAATGAAATTACCACAAGTATCATCGAATACTGCCACTTTTACGGTTCCCATTTCGGTGGGCTTCACACTAAATTCGACCCCCAATCCAGTTAAGCGATCGTATTCTTCCTGAACATTATCCACGTCGAATTGTGTCCATGGAATTCCAGCTTCCATCAGGGCCTCTTGATAGACCTTACTGGGCTTAAAATGAAGCGGAGCGGGTTCCAAAAGTAATTCTGGGCCATCTTGGGCATCTTTAGAAACCAAAGTGAGCCAGCGATGACCGCCATCTAAAGGGATGTCTACTTTTTTTATGAAACCCAATTTCTCAGTGTAGAATTGAAATGCCTTTTCCTGATCCATCACGGGAATGCTAAGACCGAATATTCTCATAGTTTATAGTTTTAGTTGCAGTTCGCAAGTTCAAGAATCTAACTATAATATGCTTCTCGAAAGTTGCTCTTTTTGAAATTGAATGGGTGATTTACCTGTTTTGGTTTTAAACAACGTACTAAATGAGCCCAAACTTTTAAAACCGACAGCAAAACAAGTTTCCGTTACCGACGTACCCTTAGCTAGGTGATCCTTGGCTATTTCAATGCGTTTGTTGATGAGATACTGCTTCGGTGTAAGGCCATAATATTTCTTGAACAAACGCAATAAATGATATTTGGAAACAAACCGAAAATGAGACAACACCTCCAATTTAAGCTCGGTATCGTAATGGTTCTCAATATAATTGCGAATGGCAATAACAGTATCTATCTGTCCTTGGTTGGAGTAGACCGTGGAATGAATTCGTTGCAGTTCTTTTTCGTAAAAGGTCATGCCGATAGGTTAGCGATACTAAGATAGGGAATCTTTACTATAACAACCCGTTAGCAACTTAACCTCCTATGGTTTTATGGCTTTTGGCAATTACCTCCTCTGATGTTAACCCATAAATAGGAGGCGTGGCAATCTGCAACATCCCAAGATACATATACAACTGACCCCTATGGTGGATTTCATGTTCGCTCATGGCCCGCAACCATTTCCAAGTGGTGATTTCTATACCTGCTGGGGTTTTGCATTTCTTTTGTAAGTCTTCGGGGGTTAATTTTGAAAAGATGGTAACAGATTCCTCATACATTTGGTCGTAATATTGAATCACGGTTTCATAACCTTGGGCATAATCGGTTCCGCAACCGTTATACAAACTGGGATTGGATTGCACGGTTTCGGCATACATATGGCGTTCTATGTTGGCTAAATGCCGAATAATATCGCCCATGGTAAACTTTCCTTCTTGATAGGTCCATTCCATTTTTTCCGGAGGGATGTATTGGAAAAGCCTTCGGGTCCTGCCTTTTATCTTGGCATAGTAGGCCAAAAATGTATCGATATTGCTAAATGTCATGATTAGTGTATTTTATGTATTCTGTTTAAACCCAAAATTAATTTTCATACACGATGTCCTTTCCGTTGGGTAGCACTTTGCGAACACAAGCTTTGTTTCGTCTGGAAAATTCCATGACCCATAGATTTCCATCTTTATCGATAAGACCACCGCATGGTGACCAACCTCCCCGTGATTCGAATACGGTTTCCACCTCACCATTGGCGTTTATCTTCTTTACCTTTCGTGCGCCATAAAGGGCTACGAATACATTCTGTGCACCGTCTGTCCATAATCCAAACACATAATGTCGATCGGCAACGTTTCGCAGCGAAAATCTGTCCTCTTTCAAATTTTGGGCTATTATTTCTACTACACCGTTGCTCCCTACTTTTTTGACGGAGAGATGATCGACCACATATAGATGCAGGTCATTTTCAGAAAAATGCATCCATCGTATATCATTGAATTTGTGGGTAGAAAATTCATGATCAATTCCCGCTGTGGACTCCTGCATAAGCACTTGTGTTTCTCCTACCTTCTTTGCCCAATAAGAGTTACCCATAGAATCTCGTATCAAGGTCGTATTGTCCAGAAATCCCTCAACATCGGGAATGAACTTATCAAATACGCCATCTTTACTAAGACACCACACATAGTTTCCCCATCGGTCGGTCTCTTCCCCTTCGTACCACTCGTGCTCTCCATACAAATCGCCGTTGGCATCAAGGTACAGGTTGTGGGTATGACCAGCCTCCACCGCTATGGATTGGGTACCATCTGGAGTAATTTTCCAAACATGCACTAAATCTGTATAATACACATTGCCTTCTTCATCCATGACAATTCCGATACCGGGATGCGCCACTAATGTATGGGTCATAAGAAAGCCAAAAATCAGGAAGAGCAGTAACTTTTTCATGGTAGAATTAATTGACTAAAGCCAGTTAAAATACGACGACTCCATATCCGATTTGTTACCTTAAACTGAATTGAGGTAGCCTTTTTGTCATATTTTAACAATTCTGGTAACTAAATAAGTGGAAACCATCATACAAAACGAATCTTGTGCTTGACATCCAAATAGGCAACGGCGAATAAAAGAAGTATCCCAACTACGGAGGTAATGATGTTTACCAACACAGAATATGTATTCCTTCGGGATGTTTTAAACACCAAAAAGAACAAAAAGCCTACAACCACGGCTGACACCACATATAGGTTCAATCCCATTTCCAGACTGATTCTCCCTTCATCATTAGGCTCGAATCGATTGGCCCATCCTGCCCCCAAACGCATCAAAAAAGGCATGAACAGAAAGGGATAAATGAAAACATGTTGATGCTTTTTTAGGATAAAGAAACATACGATTGCTTGAATAATGGTAAATACTGGCCCGGCAGCACTGGCAATCATACGGTGCGATGTGGGCAAAGCAATGGAAGCATCCTTAACCGAAGCTCCATTGAGTGTAAATCCCGCATCATAACCCAGTATTTCATAGGCGATCCAATGGCTCATTTCATGAAAAAAGAAGATGAAAAATGTGGCAACTACCATTATTGCCAAGTATTTAATCCAAATCATAAGATCAATTGTCATTAATAATACTACCGCAAGGTAAGGATTCTATTTGTGGAAGCATATTATAAAACAGCTCGTTTCCCTTTAAAATCAGCTCTCCCCGATTGCCTCCTCTTGCCTCATTAATGGCGCTTGCCGTGGTCTGATAAAAGAATCCTACCACATAGAATAGGCAGTCCTCATTAGGTGGTATTGTACTATGAAAACTGGTAGGATGCTCTAAAGATTTCAACTCGGTAATACCGTAACTAAATGCTTTTTGCTTTTCCATGGTCATCGTATCAGGGGGTAAAAATACCTTTACAAAAGTGTTTGGGGAATTGGGGATGGGGATAGGATCTGCAGAAAAATGGAGGTTGAGTTCAATGGGTGAATCGGTGGTGTTTACAACACGGCTAAAAAATACCAAATAACTAGGGTTAAAATGCTCTTGTGTAGGCCAAGGATAGGGACCGCCCTTAGGGAAGCTATTCTGTATAATAATTCCCTGAGTATTACTTTCACTGTACCATTGAATCTCTTGTCCTTTAATGGAAAGGCACGATAAAAAACAGAAAATTAGAGAAAATGTAAAATTCATTTGAATCCTAAGATACCAAACTCAAATAAGTATTAGACCGAAATTTATGATTATCGACTGCTTGTAAATGAATCTCATATAAATAGAATGGTGTCGGTAGCCATTCCATAGCAATCAGTCAAGAGTACTAATAACTCCTATAGGCGCATTCATGATGCTCGTTGAGATAGGCTATGGATTCCATGCAGAGTCCTTTAAGAACAGAGATATCGATATCTTCGAGTTTCTTCATGTAAATACAAGCCTTTCCCATTTTAAACTTACCCAGGTCTTTTAGCAACGCATCGCTCTTCTCGGTTTTGGAGTAAACGTAAAGTGAAAACTGGGCTTTGCGAGGAGAAAAACCGAGCATGGGCGCATCCCCTTCATGCCCGCTCGCATATTTGTAGTGATAACTTCCAAAGCCAATAATGGTAGGACCCCACATTTTGGGTGGAAACCCAGACCATTCACTAAGTAATTCGATCAACTTAAAACTGTCTTGTTTTTTTTGGTCCTTATCTACATATCCTTCAATAAAATCGAAGACATCGACAGTGGTTTCGGTGGTTTTGTTCTTTGCCATCACTTTAGATTTTTGTTCCAATCGCTTCTTACCCATCACTACTAATATAACCAAAGTTAAGGCAATTGTAGCTGTTAATATGCAAAGAGCACATCAAATTGAAGAGTATGATAGATACTAGTCCAGATCAAAGAGAAAATCGTTCCCAACACAAACAAAACCCATCGAATTGTTTTGCTCGCGCTATTCGTTTTAAAAAGATAATGCCGCATTACTTCCAATCCCCAACCCAAAGTATAAAAGAGATTAGCCCCTACTATAAAAAAGATGGTATTGCCTATAATCCTAGGACCGCCAATGATGGACCGCATGGGGTAATCCCAGTAACTATAGATAAGAATTGTGGAAAGGCCAATAACAAGGATATTATAGACCAACCTTTTTCTTTCCCACCATCGAATCATTTCTTTTGTCAAGGCTATATAGGATATTCCGCTAAGATAGCCTAATTCTTAGGAAATGTATTTGTGCCGTGAACTTGCGCTATTGGGAAATTAAATGAAATCATAAAAGTATCAAAGAATGGATTTGATTCCTCCCTTTAATTGATAGAGTGTCTTGACTTCCTTTTGCGATAAGGGCTTATTAAAGATGGCCAATTCGTCCATTACCCCTGTAAAACCCAACCCTAGGAAAATGTTAGACGCTTCCAATTCCCAGGTGAACGGATCGTCTAATCCTTTTACTTCACCTTTTTTATCACCGTTTAGGTATAGGATTGCCGAACTTCCAGAAGTGCCCAAATCATGATAGGTGATGAGTACATGCGTCCATTGGGTTCTGGAAAACGAAGGCTTTTCTACAGTAACTATGCGTTTTTCAAATACTACTTTGGATGGAGCGCTTAAGGTATCTTGGGTCCAAGCGCTTTTATCCCCAATTACACCCAGTCTAAAATTGGGTGGGTTATCATCGGTGAAGTCGACCCAAATCGAGGCATCATTAAAATTAACATCGGTAATCTGTATGGGATCTGTATATCCGTTTAAATCGGTTACGGGATCTACGCTTAACCAAAATGAAATGGAACCCGACCATTGGCTTGGATCGTGAGCTATATTGTCCTTGCTCTTATAAAAGATGACTTGATTATTCCGTTCTTTTCCAAATTCGAAGGCATTGCCCAAAACACCTTTCCCTTCCGCAATTCCATGTCCCGGCTTATGCATTCCCATCTCCATATTTTCTAATTTTCTTTTCATATCTACATAGGAACCTTGGGCCGTATAGATATGGGGGTCTCCCAAGGCAAAATCTGCGGTGGTTCCTTCATCAAAAGAAACATAGAAAGTAAGGGCATTTTTAAGTTCTGAAGTGGATTGCGAATGGCAGGAATACAGAAATAGTGCGAAGGCAACGGTAATTGTAGCCTGAAAGGTGGTGCGTATCATGTGATGTGTTTTGTTTCTATTCTACATCACTAAAGTATCAAAGGAATATGGCAAAAGAAGGCTCCTGAAATTGAAGGTTTTTGAAGGTATGCTTGAAATTTTTTCAGTGTTACTATTTAGTTGGCAGGAAAACTAAATAGCCATAAAATCCCATTGACAAAAATTGACTAGCTTTTAAGGAGACTTCTAAAATCTGATAGCACTAAGTATGCATGCTATCAATTAAGTTTGATTTGAGGAAGCGTAATCACAATTTCATTAGTTGAGCTCACACTTAAATTATCGATATCGATCGGAATTACCTTTTCCCGCTTATAAAACTGCATAGGGATTTTCGGGATCCCATCAGCTTCCGTTTTTATCCCCACAATAGTGATCATGATTGCATTATTCCGATCACTGATTTCTTGAATGATTAGCTCCTTTTCCAGACAATAATGCCTGGAGGTGTAATCGGAGTCGATTCTTTGATTGAATTGGCTCCCCTCTACTTCAAATCCATCCATAGCATAGTATCCATTGGGAACCTCTCCCAATAGAAAATGAATGGTAGGTACTATGAAATCGATACCCATTAAATTTTGAAAATCAACTTCACCTCGATAAACAAGGGCAAGATCGCATTCCTCTTGAACTTCCTGGGAGAAGGTCATAGATGAAAACGACAGGAAAAACAATAAAATAAAAATACCCCTCAACATAGTACAAGCTAATATAACGTAATATATCTGTGCCGTAAAAGGTTAAAATGTTACGCGCGTTAAGGTTGTGGTGTTTTTTTAAGTCGCTCTTCCAACCAAATTAATGAAACTTAAAAAAAACGCCAGACAGCGTCTGGCGCACTTTACATCTCTAACAAATGGGGTAAGCTTTGGTTTCCCAAAGTTACATTGCCGTTTATTCATCCAAAGGAAGATAGCGCTCCTTTATCACGTTGAAATGATGAATTTGATGGGCAGCTATTGTAAGTCCAATGGCATGCAGTGGCATTTCGTATTCGAAAAACCGACAGCTCGTTTCCAATATGCTCTTATTAAAGGATTCAAACATCAGGATGGTGGATTGTCGTACGATACGAAGTTCGGCCACCAAATGTTCAATGGACAGTTCATCCGCATTCGAATTTTGGCCCATGATTTCTTGATCATGTGCCTCTGGGATGGTTCCTTCTCCCCGCGCGAAAATGACCGCTCGAAAGCACCAAATTCGCTCCCAATCGATAAGATGCTGCAATATCCTATGTACCGTCCATTTGCCCTCTTCATAGGTTTTTAAGCCTATTCTGTTTAATTGAGCGACATCAATAGCATCGATGGTTTGCAAGCCAAGATGGAGCGCCTCTTTGACTTCCCGGCCTTCATTTAGCTTATAGACATATTCTAAAAATTCGGGATTCCTTTTTATTTCTTGATTTTCCATAAATGTGGTAATTATTGTTGTTAGGTTCGTATGCGATACAGAGCGAATCTTCAAAAGGCATTCTAAGCCCTGATAAAAATACACACGAAAAGTTAATGTAATGAAAATGGGTTCGGTAGCATATCCGAACTAAGAATTAATAACCGAAGCGTTTACGGGTTACTAATTATGCCAAAATGAATTTCAGAAGTACTCTCAAAAAAAGCATTATTGATGAAAATCAAATATAACAACTTTTGTCTTTAAGTGACAGAAGTCATAAAAATACCCAGCCATTGGAAATACATTTGGCCATTGACAACTAAAAGACATGTTAAAATATACTCTCGCTTGGTTCCCAATGATTATCGTAGCAATCGCTAATGGATTGTTTCGAGAGAAAGTTTTAGCCCGTCGCTTAAACGAACTTCAAGCGCACCAGGTTTCTACTGTGACCATGATCCTACTATTTGGCATATACGTTTGGGTGCTATTTGTGAAATGGCCTCCCAGTACAACAAAACAAACTCTTTATATAGGTTCGATTTGGCTCGTCCTTACTATAATATTTGAATTTATTTTTGGCCACTATGTCGCCGGGCATTCATGGAATCGGTTGTTTCAGGACTATAACCTCTTAAAAGGACGTGTTTGGATTTTGGTTTTAATTTGGATCTCAGTGGCACCCTATATCGTTTATCAGTTACAGAAATAATTTCAGAAATACCTATTCTTAATTCGATTTTCGCTTATTCTCCTGGGCGTCCAACCAACGGTGGTATCTTCTGGCATTCTTACCATGTTCGGTAATGGATTCTGCAAAAAGGTGATACCCCGGTTTCTCCGGGTCTACACACATATAATAATAATCGTGCTTTTCTGAATTTAAAACGGCATCAATACTCGTAATGGATGCCATACTTATGGGACCGGGTGGCAGCCCTCTATGTAAATAGGTATTATAAGGAGACTCAAAACGAATATGCTTGTATAAAATTCGAGTGGCTTTAAAATCCCCAGTGGCAAACTTTGCGGTGGGATCTGCATCCAATTTCATTCCTATTTTTATTCGATTGAGGTACAATCCTGCCACCCGTTTCTTTTCTGCATCTTTCGATATTTCCCTTTCCACGATAGAGGCCAATGTATAGACTTCTTCGGGTGTTAATCCCAATTCTTTTGCCTTCTCCAGTCGATCGTTCGCATTCCAAAACCTATCATGTTCTTTTGTCATTCGTTCAAAAAAATCCTTCTCATCTGTATTCCAATAAAACTCATAGGTATTGGGGATAAACAAACTCATTAACGTCTCAGGGGTATAACCATGTTTCGTTATGTACTCCTTATTCTCAAAAAGGTGAATTAAATCGGTGGAATCACTTTCGATAAATTTAGCGGCCGTGCCAGCCACATCAGACAATAGCCATCCATGGGTCAAAACCAAGTTTACGGTTTCTTGTGGACCGGCTCGAAGATGACCGATTAATGTACGATTGCTCCATGACGGGGCAATTTGAAACCTACCCGATCGCATTACGTTTTTCTTGTAGTTCATCATTTCGGACACCTGCCGAAACGAGACGGTATCCATGATTTGATTATTCTAATGGAGCATCTGAACAACATCCTTGAATGTAGCATTCGTTGGAATAATGACGAGATCATCTGCTAGTTGATCAGGTACATTAGGAGCCATTATCTTTGTGTAGGCCCGATAGGCGAAAATGCCTCCTATTGTAACCACGATCAATATTGCCCAAAGAAACCTACTTCGCATTTAACTCGTTTTTTTCCTTCTTAAAAGGATCGTCACCAAAACAAACAGGGCCAAACAAATGACGATGAAACTATCTCCAATCATGGAATAGATGGTTTTCTTTCCCTTTGTAGGCAACTGGGTGATGAGTACTTTATTGGCATCTGCAAAATGATCCATTTCGCTAAGTACTTTCCCCGTATAATCCGTACCGATGGAAATTCCATTACTAGCATGACGAACTAGATTAAATCCTTGTTCTATGGCTCTAAACTTCGCCATATTGGTATGCAAATGACCAATTTCCTCATAATCGTTGCTCGGGGCCAATAAGATGTCGGATCCTTGGGCGGCTTTCAGATAGTTGGGGAAGTCCAAATCAAAACAGATAACACCAGTAAGGATTCCATACTCGGTTTCTACGTGTTGGATTCCCACAGGTTTGTTATTGCTAATGGGGGCTTCTGCTCCAGGTACAGAAATGCCTTTCCAATAATCAATAATTTTATTTCCGTTCTTATTGAACAGTACCCATTTGTTTTCCACAAATCTTTCGTTGTCTGGATCCACAACCGCAACGCTTATCCCCAAGTAGATATCTTGTTCTGTAGCTACTTTACTTGCTTCGTTATACAAATCGTTTTCATCCTCTTTTAAAATCACAGCGTTTCCTTCTGCCCAAAAAACAATTTTGGCGCCCGCTTGTGCTTCCTGGATGCTTTTATCGAATAAGTATTGATTTAACTTAGTGGTATTGTTTCGGGTGATCACCTTAACCTCGTTTTCAGTCTCCGGATTTCGTAATCCTTCAATATCGATCATGGAATTAAGATCATTTGGAGCCGAAATAGAGGCTACTCGAATGGTTTCTGAATTGGGTTTCTGAAATTGCACACGATACCCACCATACAGGAGCGTTAGCGCCAAAACAAGACCGTAAACAAGTAGTGCCTTTTTTACGTTTTTCTTATCATCCCTTTGTTCATACATCCAATTCACCACGGAGGCAAACCACATAATTAAAAAGGTAATATATCCCAATCCGAAAACGGAAATCGACTGAATTAAAACATACTGTGATTGCTGCGTATAGGCATAGTGCCACCAAGTTCCAAAAGGATCCACATAGTGATAGGCATATTCTATTAATACGGCCGCGGTTGGAAAAATAAGCGTACTTATAAAGTGACTCCGTTTCTTCCTAAAAAAGGAATCGATCAAGTATGGTAAGAAAGCTAGGAAGCTGAAGACTGCGGTAATGATGAGGGAAACATATAGGGGCAAGAATGGAGCCACATCGGTCCCTATTAAATAGCCGACACCAATAATGGTAAAAGCCAATAAAAAGCCTTGCCATCTTTTTAAATTTCGGACTGTAAATAACATTAAGGGAACAAAAAGCCAGATGGCAAAGAAGATGGCATATTGCCCATTGGATAAAATGGCAAGGGCCAATAGTACTAAAGCGAATGCGGTTTTTTTAATAAGGCTAGTTTTCATTTTCTTGGTTTTTGATACAACAAAAATGAAACTTAAATAGGTATATACCTGTCACCTATGTGACAAAATCACTTTTTGGCTAGATTGCTTCGTATTCTACTCAAGGATTGTCGCTCCATTCCCAAGAAGGAGGCCAGATCGGTAAGGCTGATTCTGTTAAGGATGTTTCTGTTCTGTTCGATGAAGTTGAGATAGCGTTCCTCGGCCGATTCAAATAACAGGCTCTCAACCCTATCGGTTTCCCTGATTAGGACTTGTTCTGCAATCAATCTTCCGTACATTTCATTGCCTTTAGACTTTTGATATATCTTTTGAAGATCATCATAACCCATATTCACAATGACGGTAGGTTCTAGACATTCGATATAGTATTTGGTAGGTTTTTGTTTTAAGAAGGACGGATAGTCGGTGGCATACCCACCTTCGCATATAAAACCGGTATTTATTTTCTTCCCTTTTTCGTTGATGTAGTACTTCCGCAACAGTCCTTGGCATACATATCCAATGGTTCTTTGAATGTCCCCATTTTGAAATACAAAATCATTTTTATCATACTTTTTTAGGGTAAGAATAGAATAGGTAAATTCCTGTGCTTCCTCACTGAGTAGTGGGAATTGTGTCATAAATACATCGAAATAGAATTCCTGGGGCTTGTCTTTTTCGGTCATTTATTTTGGTTAGCTTCGAATCTCGGGTTTATTTTCACTAAGATAACCAAACTTTACAAAAACATTGGAAATCAAATATCCCGATAAAAAGCGACCGAAAGAACTTCCTATTTAGACACTACCAGGGACTTAATAAACCGAATGAGAGTATACACTATAAAGCTAAGCAACAGCAGAACAAGCCCAATGAGAATTGGTAATATCCCGCCAAAGGAATATATCATGGCGATTACGAACCCCAGTAAGGATTCCGGGAAATGAACACGTGTAAAAAAGGAGAGCAAAACAGGCAGAAGAATAAAAAATGGAAGTACCGCCTCAAGGTCGAGTTCCCAGAGCAGAGAAACCACCATTCCGAATATAAGTCCGCCCAGAAATCGCTTTATCAAATTGTCATCACTTTCCTCATCCTTTTCTGTTTGACGCCTTCTTCGTTGTATGAAAGTAACAACGAGCCAGGTTAAGAGTGAAACCGTCAACAAGCCCCACCAATTGGAAATACCCGGCAAATCCTCCCTGGCCAATAAATGATGGGTAATTACGCCACCATTCATATATTCCCAAAGGATGAATAGCAAGGTGATAATGAAGGCTCCAATAGTAAATTTAACTTTATAATTAACTAGTGACTTTGTTCCCATTTTTTTGGTATTTGAAAAGTGAATTTTCAAATGAGACGCCAATTATATGTTTTGTTACAGATGATACGGAGTTTAGGGAAGTCCGGAAAGTGAATTCAGCATTAGCCAGCTTAGGTTCGCAATCAAATCTAGGATTAGCTTCTGGAACTTCTTCTTAATTCGCGTTGCTGTTTTCTAAACTCCCGAGTTTCTTTCCTTTCTATTTTTCTTTTTTCTTTTTCAGGTAACTTGGTCCAAGCTAGCCAATCCCTATATTTTTTGATAAACTCTTCGGTTCCATCCCTTTTAATAGCCCATAAATAATATTCAATAAAATTGGGGTTGCTTTCACAATAGGTCAACAAACAATTTTGAATTCCCGTAAGGGTGAAATATGGCATTCTTTTTATGTGGTCTGCCAGAATAATGGAAATTTCCCCTTTGGTAAGATTCCTTTCTTCGCATTCCGAATATATATTTGTTAAGCTGGTATCAGCAAAAAAATAAGAGAGAATCGACAAGGAGTTTTCCCCGAAACCAATAATCCATTGAGCTTGATCGGTGGATACAATGTTTTTTGAGTTTTCAATTGTCGCAATTTCATTTAGTAGAATCTCAATTTCAGATTTAGTCTGTGAGTAACCCCAATTAATAGCAAGTAGCACAGCTATGGATATTAAGACTTTCTTTTTCATCGAGAATTATTATGCCATCAAATATATTGTTTCCCCTTTTCATAAAAAACCCTAACCAAGTGAATGCATCCACTGATCGAGTGAAAGGTCATGAGTCACTAAAAAGCCCCTCTGCTACGTACTCCTATTCGGCAAGCAAATGCTGCTCGAAAATTTTAACTTTTTCGTTCAATTCATTTTTTAGTTCGGCATCGTTAATTTCATTATCCACAAAGGCATCATAAAAACTAGGCAATGAAAAATCGGCAGTTACACTCCCACCTAGATACGGGAAATAGGCCTTGGCAGATGCTAAGATTGTCTGACCGCCTCTTCCACCGGGAGATGTCGCCAGAAGTAATACGGGTTTATCCTTCCATACCTTAATATCTATTCTGGAAAGCCAGTCTAAGGTGTTTTTGAATGCTACGGAATACGAACCATTATGCTCTGCCAGGGAAATAACCAATCCATCGGTCGATGCAATGAGCTCATTCAGTTTTATGGCATTCTCGGGAATTCCATTTTCAGTTTCAAAATCAACGCCATATAAGGGCATTTCAAAATCATTTAAATCTACAATGGTTGTTTCTGCTGTTTCAACTTTACGGGCTGCATACACCGCTAAGGTCTTGTTTATGGAGTTTTTACTGTTACTTCCTCCTAAGGCGATTATTTTTTTCATTTTTCAATTTCTTATGTTCTACAAAGCAAAAGTCAGAAACATGGCAATGGAAAAAAATAATGTACATTAAGAAATCATCTGGTAGACATTTTCTTTCGTAAAAGGCTTAAAAATTCTGGGGTTACTCCAATATAGGAAGCAATGTCCTTTTGGGAGACCCGATTGAGTAATGAAGGATATTTTTGCGTGAAATATAGATAGCGATCTTCAGCGCTCACCGAGATATTCTGATCGGATCTATTGATATAACTAATCAATGATCTTTGGTATAGGATTCTGTAAAAACGTTCGAATTTTGGGATTTTCTCAAAAAGTACCTCCGAATTTTCTTTTGAGAGTTGCAAGATCTCGGTTTCCTCAAGGGCTTGAATATAGTATTTGGTGGGTTGTTCGGTAAGGAAACTTGACAAATCCCCTGTCCACCAATCGCTGATAGCGAACATAGAAATGTGTTCCACACCTTTACTATCGATGGTATACACTTTAAGACACCCCTTAACGATAAAATATTCATTCTTTATGATCTCGCCGGGCCGCATGAGAAAGTCCTTTTTCCCAATGATCCTTTTTACGAGAAGGGAAGTATAAAAATTCTCTTCTTCGGGGTTCAAGTCTATAAAACGACTAATATTTTTTAATATTAATTCGTATTCCATGCTATTTTCAAGATATTAAAAGTAATATTGATTTGGGTCATCAACCTACGGATTAAAATAAAATATCCACCACAATGATTCTTTTAATTATATAATCCGTTACATCTACATCATAATCCTGAATAAGATGAACTAGTACTGGAGGAGAAAATTTTCCTGCTCCTTTTCTGCGGTCCACATAATCCTCAAGAAACTCAGAACTACTGGAAATCGCTTCCAGGGCCTTCGTATAATTTCCTTCCAAATTGATTAAAGAATAATGCCTTGTCCTTTTAAGTATAGTATCTTTATGTGATCTAAACTTCTCGATAGTTCTTGGAGAGTATGAATATTTTATTTTTCCGGAAGCGTCGGTGTATTTGCGCCTTACAACAATGTTCTCTTCAAAGCCATGTTTAGACTCTTGGGAGTTTTCCACCACCCAAACAGAATCGGGTATTTGGTATACATCGTACCCCAAACTATGTTCTCTAAATCGATGCTTTACACTATCGCTGATTTTTTTCCAATAAGGAAAGTCCCCATACTGTACATCGAACAAGAATGCCTTATAGGCTTCTTCTTCAATTAAATCGGCATAGTAGGTGGCTAAAAATTCGTTCTCAAAATCCAGAACCAGTTGCGTCAAGGTTGCGCTTTTATCCTTTCCCAAAATAGATTCGAATTCTGAGATTGTTTGGTCTTCGGTGCAGCCCAATGAGCATACAAGCATTATAAATATGGCCCAGAATTTCATCATCTGCTAACAAATGTTTTGTGCGATTCGTTCCATTCGCTTCAGGTCATTGTGAATGATAGAAAAATAAATTGGCGCAAATATCTTTTCTTCATTAGTGAGGGTCGCGATGCTAATTATGCCATCTTTACATCAATTTTCAACAATCTTTGTTTTATTCTTCTTGGAAAGCATCATTCAATGCCTCCTTACCTCCTACCACGGGTAACGCCAATGATGTGGAAGCCAAATCAAGGGTCAATTCGGTGCCAGGGTCTGGATGCAAGGTAAATTCCTTATCGCTGGAAAAAATCATAAGTCCTATTTGTTGTCCTGCCTTGATCACTTGATCGTCGGGCATTAAATCGAAGGTCACTTCATAGAATTTCCCCTTTTTAAGAGGTTCGCTTTTTCGCATGGACTTATGGTTTTGCGGATCGGCCCAGCCACGGGTAATGATATTATCGGTAATCTTCACATCGCTTCCTTCATTCCATGGTAGGGAAACCATCCACACCGAAAGATTGGCTGCAGGTTTGCTACTGGATAAGGTAACAGACACTTTGGGCGTACCCGAAATATGAATGTCTTCTGTTAAGGTAGGTGTCACATATAATAACCTATGATGGCTGGTTTCGGCTTGCGCTAATTCGCCACCCGAAATAGAATAATCGTCCACCACTTTTTCCGTTCCCTTGCTTTCCTTTTTATCGAAGCTCAAACCACCTTTACTTGGTGCTCCTTGGGTTGGATAAAGCATGACATCTGCGGCATCGGGGTGAGGATAGTCCTTGTAGGGCGTTGGATTCCTCATGTTATCATTTTCACGTACAATCCATGACCGTGCATCTTTTTCCACATCGTTTTCTACCCCATGCAAATAGCGTGTAAACCACCGGTTCATCATCTTCATGGGAGGCGGGCCACCGTGTCCGTTTTGGTGGTAGTAAATTTGAGAAGGTAATCCTTTGGCCTTGGCAGCTTCGTAGATTCGATAACTATGCTCGGGCATTACATTCCAATCGTTAAAACCATGTGCCATAAGCAAGGCAGCTTTCATGGGACCCATTTCATTTAGATAATCGCGTCCCGCCCAAAATTCATTATAATCGCCCGTAATACGGTCCATTCCGTTTTTCATTTCGGTATCGCGTACCGTAGCATTGTTGTAAGCGCGCTTGGATTCATCCCCGCTATGAATGAAATCGTACAACACATCGATATCCTCGCCCAAATATCCACCTGGGGAGCGTACCAATCCGTTGGATCGATAATAATGATAGTAGGACGTATTGGGGGTGATGGGGATAATGGCTTCCAATCCATCTACACCTGTGGTGGCAGCTGCCAAAGGAATGGTTCCGTTATAAGAGGTTCCCGTCATTCCCACTTTCCCGGTCGACCAAAACGCCTTTACTTCTTCGGTACCCTCGGGAGCCGCATATCCGGGGATACGGCCGCACAACCAATCGATGACCGCTTTGGGAGCCTGGGATTCGTTATCGCCTCCTACCGTAGGTGCTCCTTGCGAGAGGCCCGTTCCGGGAGAAGAAGAATGCACTACTATGTACCCTCTGGGTACCCAGGTTCTAATATGGGAATTGGAAATTATGGGGCGTTGTCCCGTTCGTTTTACCTCGGGATGAACGCGTGCTTTTGCCGTTGCTCCCAACTCATGCCTTACATCCCAGAATAAACCCGGTTCATTTCCCGCTACACCCGCAAAGTAAGGACTGGAAACATATACCACCGGTAATTTAAGTCCTTCTGTTTCGGTTTGCTCTGGTCTTGTAACCGACACATGCATTCGATCCATTTTTCCGTCTCCATCGGTATCGAAATCGGTTTCCACCCATAGGTCATGTCTAATCCAATATTCAGGATCTTCGAACGCAGGTACGATCTGTGCCTCTCCATTTTCAAAAACAGGAACCGCCTTTTCTGCAGTTTGGGAATTGGCCGAAATGAGCGGTGCAATAAATAGGAATACAAATAGGGTAATTTTGATGAGTTGTTTCATGATGTGTTTTGTTTTTGTTACTACCAATGCTATGGTTGCCCTAAGATAACAAAACTGTATCGCTTTTCACTTGCCGATATCGCCAACGACTCTTCGATAACCACCAGAGGTGGTGAAGCACTTATCACTCCTTGGGATGACTCCTCGATAACCTCCTTCGGCGGTCAGGCACCACTCACTTTGTTCGCAGCACCAGCCTTCCATCGGGCAGGCTCAGAGTCCCATTTAGGTCTCACCCTAACTGCATCCTGCCACTGACAACTACTGACAATTGACTATTGACTATTGACTATCGACTACTTCCCACTTAAAATTTAAAACTAATCACTTTTCACACTTCACTCCTCACTCAATCCCAATGACTCTTCGATACTCTTAAAACTCCGTTTTAAGAACTCAGAGTCCGATATAAGTCTTACTCCTATTGCCTACTGCCACTGCCAACTATTGACTATTGACTATTGACTATTGACTACTTACCACTTAAAATCTAAAACTAATCACTCTTCACACTTCACTTCTCATTACTCACATCTCATTACTCACGTCTAAAACAGTTATCACCAACTGCCCCTGCTCCTGCTCCACTATAATCTTAGATCCAACCTCAAAACCCAATTCCTGCAGCCAAAGGCCCTCCAGGCGAATCTCGGGCACCACACAGTTACCCAACTCCCTCCTACGGAATTTCTGGTAGACTTTTAGCTTGCGGTGGTGGCTCATTATTTGAGTGTTCGTTATTCCGAACACAAGATATAAATAATTATCCGAAATTCGGTATAGTGAACACGAAAGAAAGGAAATACTTCAAAGAGTTAGGTGCTAGAATAAAACACCTACGTGAAGAAAAAGACATCGATCAAAAGTCTTTTGCCTTTGAATGTGGTATAGGTAGAACTCAACTGTACATGATCGAGAATGGCAAAACCAATCCTCGATTACTTACACTAATGAAAATTGCTAAGGCCTTAGAGGTTCCATTGAAGAAGTTGGTTGATTTTTAAAAAGCCACATTAATCTTCAAGGACTGAAATAATCAATACAAAGTTTATTAATGAGTAAACTACAATTGGATACTGCAATAAATTTTCGATTAGCGGCTAAAAGATGCCTTGAAGAAAGAGACCTAGGCAATCATCAATACGAAATGCTTGCTTTTCCCGCAATTGTGAACCTATCCTTTTCATTTGAGCTTTATTTAAAGTATATTTTGAACAAAAGGAGTCTCGGGTATAACAGAAGGAGTCATGATCTCTTATATCTATATAATTCACTGGATGACGAGTCCAAAAAATTGATAGAACAATCTTTCATAATTAAGAGCCATTTTAGGACCATACAACCCTATGACAAGGCATTAAGTTTATTCCAGAATTGGTTTCAGGAAAAGTTAAGGAAATGTTCAAATGGTTTTATTGAATGGAGATATCCTTATGAATTTATAGAGCGAAATGGTGAAATAGAAAGCGACTATGGGTTTCTTCTTAAAGTAACCGATATGTTGGAGGATTATGGCTTGCGTCTGGAAAGAGGAGAATTGTAAATTGGCTAAAAGGCTTGGCGTTTAGCACTCGACAGAGTTGAGCGCTAGCGTGGGGTTATTTTCCTTTCAGAAACCAGTAAATAAAGTATGCTATTGGAATATGAAGAATTGTATTGAGTATGTAATTCAGATAAGGTTTCCCCCACAAAAGAGGTATAACATATGCTAACCAAGTTAAAAATGTCATTATAAAGCCCAAAATGACCAGCATTGCAAACCACCCTAATAGATTAGCTCCAGTTCTATGTATTGGTCCTCTCAATGGAAGGTAGAGAAGAACTAAAAAACTGACTATCAGAGCGTAGTTTGAAGATAATACCATCCAATATATTGAACGTTCATTGCTTTTTACAATTATTTTATTGTCATTTGAATCTATCACAAATGCATTTGATAGAATTTCGCTATAATGTTTCCTGTTTAGAATTTCTTTCTCAAGAGAGAGAATTTTATTTAGTATAACAATATCATCTTTGTAAGTCAACTTCATCGATTGAATGTCTTCGAGTTGATCAAGTTTATTATTCAGGTGATAATTGTAACTAAATCCAATGATATTATCAGCTAAAAAAATTACTCCAATAATAGAAAAGAACAAAGCAGTCTTGAATCCAAGAGAGGTTGTTTTGTCCTTTATTAACTCTATAAGATGTTTTAAAATATCTGTCAATCTAAAAGTTTAGTATTAAATATTGCAAATTGTGGTCGGAAAGTCTTCCTATAAGCAATGTTGAATTAATAGAATCACAATTCGTTTTCAGTTTCAAAATTATTTTATCTAAAATAATTGCCAATTGTAGTAAAAATGTAAAAAAGTCCCTAAACTAATTTGCCCTATTGCCAAACCAATAAAAAGAGACTTGGACAAAATCCTATTAGTGAAAGTTATTTTATCCAAGTTACGTATAGAATTTTTAGATTGAGTTTTTTCAATGAATTCTTTTATCATTCTTGGATCCTCTTTTTCCGTAAATAATCTTTCAATTTTTATAGAATTTTCAATGAACGGACGCATTAATTTCTTTGCGAAATAGACCAGGACCAATATGGTGATTGGAAAAAACGACCCAAGGATTAGTAATATTGAAGACTTATTATCGAATGCAAAACCTGCGATGGTAATATTGCCAATTATCATTACAGTCATAATTTGCACTACAAGTGAAACTTGATTTCGAAAAGTAATTACCCCTTCTTGATATTGAAGTAATAGAATTTCTTTCTTGTCTTTTATTTTCATTAGAGGATGAGATTGAATTTTAATTGATCGAGAGGAAATTTAAACCTAGCCAAATTTCGGCAATGTGTTATATACTTTGTTAGCTGTAGTTATGCAATTTTATATCGCTTAATAATTCTAATTCAGGTTTATCTAAGTTCTTACAATAAAAAATGGATACTCTGATATCGTATTTTGACTCCAATTCTTCATAGTTTAATCTTGTGAGGTAGGTTTTCTTTGCGAGTACAATGCTCAGAATACATTCAGAGCCTAAATTATAACCCATAAATTTGTTGCATGCATCTATTCTTTTCTGAACATTTTTTTGGAAACCTTTTTTTGAACTACCACATTGGTAAACTAATATTCCTAACTTTTTTCCATCTTGTTTATGTCCTAAAAGATCTAAATCTATTCCATCGCTTAATGAACTTCTATTCTCATTTAATGTAATATTCGCAAGGTTTTGTTCATATAAAAAATAAGTTCCGACATGTGAAACAAGATTTAAAAATCGTTTCTTATAAAATTCTTTTGTGCTAAAATCTTCATCATTAGATTGACTCTTGACATATTCGTCGGTATTATAAATATTTTCAAAAGAGATAATTTTCAATAAATCCGTAGCATCAAAAATATAAAGTAAATTTCCTGTTAGTTGATATACTTTGAGTATATAGTGGATGTAAGGGCTTCTGTCTTGTTTTAGCCAATCTGATTTTGTTACATCTCTTGTAAGTAATATTGCGTCTGAATTATTTTCTTTCATATGCTTGATGATTTCATGAAAAATTATGAAATCACCTTCCTTGTCAGATGACTTTTTCTCTCCACAACCAGGAAACGTAAGTCTTCTTTTTATTGATTCTTTGGCATTTTTATAATCTGATAAATAATAATTATAATGTTCAGATACTATATTTAATTCTTCATCGGAAAGGTCTTTTGTTCGTTGAAAATTTGAAAAAACATCTAATATTGGATCAATAAATAATAGATTTTCATTATCCTTAATTGATTTTTCAACATTCTTGGAAACTTCTTCAAATAGACTGTCATTAGAGAAAAGCTTCGTGTCCAATTCATCATAAATTCCTTTTATTGCTGACATGATTTCTGGAAAATCTTGTTCAACTATTTTACTCTCTAGCAATCTTTGGAATTTATTTTTTACTCCTATTTGAAGATCTGATTCAAAATTACTCTTAATTTCATTAAGAGTATTAAAGTAATCAGATATGGTATTTTCTCTATTTCTTTGAAATTCTTTTTCTATCTGTTGAGTTAGAAAAGTTTTTTTAGATTTTTTTTTTAAAAAAGTTTCAAGTTTTTCCTTATTGTCGTTAGACATTCCATAATAATTGAGAAGAATATTCGTATCTAAAAAAATTGAGTAATTATCATTTAGTTCAAATGCATTACTAAAATTTTCATGATATTTTTTTAGAACTTTTCTAGACATATCAATTCCAATATCATTTTTGAAATTAAAGATGAAATCTTTAGAAATTTTAATCTCTTTTCCCATTGATTAATGTTTGTTGCAATTACATCTAACCACTTTTGTTTATGGTGAGTAGGGCGCAGCCAAACGGGTAGCCATCATTGCGCCAAAAAATATTTTACTAGATTATTAAAAAACCGGGGAGAACTCAAATATAATAAAAATCTGTATTGTCGGTTTACCCCAACAAAAAACCACCCCTTTCGAGGTGGTTTTCAATATGCTATTTGTTCTAACGACTACTCGCCCATTGCGGCGGCAACATGGGCAGACAAGCGTTTGTAGGTTCCGTTTTCCAATCGCTCGCGAATGCCAGAGAAGGCCTCCAAGGTCTCCTGGATGTCTTCCATGGTGTGGGAAGCCGTTGGGATCATACGCAATAAGATCAATCCCTTAGGAATTACCGGATATACCACAATAGAGGTAAATACCCCATAGTTTTCACGTAAATCCTTTACCAGGGCCATCGCCTCTGGAATACTTCCTTTAAGATACACCGGCGTTACACAACTCTGGGTGGTTCCCAAATCGAAACCACGCTCTCGCAATCCGCCTTGTAGGGCGTTTACGTTCTCCCAAAGCTTGTCCTTGTACTGGGTGCTACTTCGCATCATGTCCAAACGCTTTAAAGCACCTTCTACCAACTGCATCTGTAGCGACTTGGCAAACATCTGCGAACGTAGGTTGTACTTTAAATAGTTCATGATTTCTTCATCACCCGCAATAAAGGCTCCGGTACTGGCCATGGACTTTGCAAAAGTCGCAAAGTACACATCTATCTGGTCCTGTACGCCTTGCTCCTCACCTGCTCCGGCCCCTGTTTTACCAAGGGTACCAAAACCGTGGGCATCGTCCACAAAGAGACGGAAGTTGTATTTATTTTTAAGGGCACAGATTTCTTTTAGTTTTCCTTGCTCACCGCGCATTCCAAAAACCCCTTCGGAGATCAATAGGATCCCTCCTCCGGTCTTTTCGGCTACTTTTTCGGCACGCTTTAGGTTCTTTTCGATACTTTCCATATCGTTGTGCTTGTACGTAAAGCGCTGTCCCAAATGCAGGCGCACTCCGTCTATGATACAAGCGTGTGCATCTACGTCGTACACAATCACATCGTCCTTAGATACCAAAGCGTCGATGGTAGACACCATCCCTTGATACCCAAAGTTCAATAAATAAGCGGCTTCCTTTTGTACGAAAGCGGCCAATTCGTTCTGTAATTGTTCGTGCAGCTCCGTGTGCCCACTCATCATTCGGGCACCCATAGGATAGGCCGACCCGTACTTGGCACCTGCTTCTGCATCTACCTTACGTACTTCTGGGTGATTGGCGAATCCTAGATAATCATTTACACTCCAGGTAATTACCTCTTTCCCTTGAAACTTCATGCGGTTGCCAATAGGCCC
>JAHQVM010000075.1 GCA_019634365.1 Flavobacteriaceae bacterium
ATATCCTTGGTGATCCAACACATGGTTCATATAGATATCATAATCGAAATAATCCTGCTCCGTGTTGTTCACGGTCACCTTACTCTTAAAAGCGGAATACACTTTTTCGGTTCCGGGTTGCTTGTCGGCAATAAAATCATTCAGGGTAATGCTAAAGGGCAGTTCATGCTTTTTCGATCCGTAGGTGAGATAAACTTTCAACCCTCCTACTTCGACAGCTCTTGGATCTGGCGCTTGAAATTGTCCTCCCATCAATTCTATTTCTTTGGTTTCCCCGTTGGAAGACACTTCTACCACCAGTGCATCCACACCTGTTTCTTCTTCAGATTTTACGGCCTTGTAGGTTCCCTTACTCACCGGTTCAGGGAATACGAATGCCATATTCGCCATTTGGTAAAGGGATCGCAAATTAAGTGGCTGAACACTGTCTGCCACCACTTCTCCGCGAAACTGATCTGCCATACGCATGAAACTTCCCTCGAAAGGCGCTTCAATAGCATACTCCCCAGATTCGGAAATGGAAATATTGATCGCTCCGGGCGTTTGCTTGTTCACGGCAAATAGCACATTGTGAATATTCATTACCTCCCCTACTTTCACCCAATGATCATGACGATTACCATCACCGGCCTCCACTATTTTCAGGTATTCATCACCCGTTTCTGAAGGTACCAGTCCTTCCTCGGCATGGGAGATAAAATTCTTATATCGTATGCTAACAGGTTGTTTATTGTAGTCGGTATTAATAGTGAAATCATTATCCAAACGCTCACTAAGGCGTAATTCCTCCATGGGAATCTGCCTTCGCTGGACGACTCCATCTATCTTGTAATCTCCATCGATAAAGACATTCAAATAGGTTTTTTCTGAAAGAAAGGTGTTTTCCGTGGCTCCTTCCCGTATTAACATGCTGCCTTCATAACCAATGTAGCGTGTAATCCCAGCTCCCACAATGATTAAAATAAAGGACAGGTGCAACAACAGTGTCGCCCATTTCTCTTTTCGGTACAATCGAAAGCGGAAAATATTGCCGGTAAAATTAATTACGAAAATGACCATGATCGCCTCAAACCACCATGCGTTGAAGATCCATTCCCTTGCGTAATTGGAGGGCGGACGATCGTAAGAAGCATCCATAAAAGTCCCCACTGCCATGGCAATGGCAAATACGATAAAAAGGGTAGCGGTAAGTCGTGTGGAAAAAAGGAAGGCTGCAAGTCTTTTTTGCATCAGAAATTTTTGTGCAAATTTACGGATTTGAGTTCACATTAACTACAAACCTGTATGTTAAGGTATGCTATGATTTCGAATTTCGTTGCATTCGGGCCTCAAACAACTTAAGGTGAATGAAAGTTCCCATATTTCGGGCTCGGTTCTTTGCGATTTGGGTCACTTCGCCTTCAAACAATTCGTCTAGGGTTTGATACCACAAATTTAGCCAGACTCCGAAGTGCATTTCATTAATAACATCATTATTGGCTTGATCGGCCTCAATATGGCGTTGCATGGGATCTCCGTGATACTTCTTTTCAAAAAACAAATTGGTCTGCCAAAAATCCGTCAATCGAGTATAATGCTCCTCCCAATCCACAATAACCTTGTTGAATACAGGCCCCAACAACTCATCTTGCTGCACCTTTCCATAAAAAGTACGCACCAACCTGTAAATATCATCCCTGTTTTTAATGTCCTGCATGCTATTGCAAAATTAATCATTATTGCCCAGCCGCTATCTACTCTTCGGATTTGTGTATTTTTGCTAACGCAATCTTGCAAGTCTTTAAATAGTCTACCTTCGTTATATGATTTCAGTGATCATTATCGGTTTTGGAAATGTTGGGCAGCACCTCTACCGCGTCTTTGATGATGCCAGTGGTGTGAGTGTCCTTCAGATTGCCAGTAGATCACCCATATCTGGAGTTGATCACACACCAACTACCACCGATCTGAAACAACTAAAGGAAGCCGATCTCTATATCATTGCGGCTCCCGACGATGCCATTGAGGGTATTTCGGAGCAATTGACTTTCACCAATCGTTTGGTGGTGCATACCTCTGGTAGTGTGGCGATGGAAATGCTCTCGGATGAAAATAGAAAAGGGGTGTTTTATCCCTTGCAAACCTTCTCCAAGGATCGGGAAGTCGATTTCAAGGAAGTCCCAATATGCTATGAGGCAGATTACGAAGATGATCTTGCATTGCTAAAAAATCTTGGTTCCCAGATTTCTGAAAAGGTGGTCCTGGTTTCTTCGGAAAAGCGAGCCAAATTGCATCTTGCAGCAGTATTCGCCAATAATTTCACGAATCATTTGTACCATCTTTCCGAAACGTATTTAACGAAGCATGGAATCGATTTCGAACTCATGCAACCGCTTATCAAGGAAACAGCCATGAAAGTACAATCTCTTTCCCCATCGGAAGCCCAAACAGGACCTGCCATTAGAAAGGATAAGAAAACCATTGCCAAACATTTACAATTGATGCGCGACAGGGAATACCGCAGGATCTATAAATCATTGACCAAATCCATTTCAAAATCACATGGAAAAAAGCTATAAAGAATACTTGCAGCATATCACCACTTTTGTTTTCGATGTTGACGGTGTGCTCACAGATGCCACTATACTCATCAATACGGAAGGGGAGCTATTCCGTAGCATGAATGTTAAGGATGGCTTTGCCTTAAAGACTGCGGTAGATCATAACTACAATATTTGCATTATTAGCGGTGGAACCAATGAGGGGGTTCGCAAGCGACTGGAAGGCCTGGGCATTAAGGACATTCATTTAGGTGCTAAGCGAAAAATAGCATTGTTGGAAGGCTATTTCTCTGAAAATAACGTGAAACCCGAGAATGTGATTTATATGGGGGATGATATCCCAGACCTTGCCCCTATGAAAATGGTTGGACTTCCTTGTTGCCCGCAAGATGCCGTTCCCGAAATAAAGGCTATTTGCAAGTACATTTCCCATAAAAAAGGAGGTGAAGGAGCAGTCCGTGATATTATAGAACAGGTACTCAAAGTACAAGGGAATTGGATCAGTAATGGGAGTGCCAGTGCCCGTTATGACTAGATAGTTACGCCATGATTTCCTATATAAAAATTCTGAGGCCAGTAAATCTCCTACTGATTGTTTTGGTACAGTGCCTCATTAAATTTGCACTATTCGACCATTGGGAAGTCGAGACGCAACTCACTACGATTCAGTTTGCACTTTTGGTGGTGATTACGCTATTGATTGCCGGTGCGGGCAATGTAGTGAACGATATTTTTGATGAAGCCGTGGATCGTGTGAACAAACCCGACAAAATGATCGTTTGGCGGCTCATTTCCGAAAAAATGGCCTACAACTACTATATCGTATTAAATGTGATTGGAGTAGGATTGGGCTTTTATTTGGCCAATTCCATCGACCGTCCAGGGCTTACCGCAGTTTTCATTGTCATCTCCGCCCTATTGTACATTTATGCCACACACGTAAAATCCATGCTGTTGATTGGGAATATCCTCGTTTCTTTATTGGTAGCCATGAGTTTGTTGGTTTTAATCCTGTTCGAAATTTATCCCATGATCGAAACCACTGCCACTCCACGGCAGATGGGGGCGTCCAAGATCGTTCTCTTCTACGCTGGGTTTGCATTTTATATCAATCTCATTCGGGAAATAGTGAAGGATCTCGAAGACATTGATGGCGATAAAAATGGAGGTCGAAACTCCTTACCTATTGCAATGGGAAGAACCCGGGCAACCCACATTGTTTTTGTTTTGGCGGTTTTGGCCTTAGTAGGAATCCTTTGGCTAACGTATACCAAACTGTATATCCATACCTGGTTGTCCTTTTACTTTGTGTTTCTCATCGCCGCTCCCCTGCTCTTTTTTAGCATTAAGGCCTGGAATGCCGAATCTAAAAAGGACTTCTCACTGTTGTCGAACCTACTAAAAATCATTATGCTTTTGGGGGTTTGTTCCCTACCCTTGATGGCCCAATCCTTAATGCCGTTATGACTTTTGACACTACTCAACATATTACATTGGAAAACGATCGCGTGCTATTGCGACCGTTCGAAGAAAAGGATATTGAACTTTTATTGCCTTTCGCCATCTATGAACCCGACCTTTGGACGTATTCCTTGATTTCGGGATCGGGAGAAACCAACTTTAGAAAGTATGCCGAAATTGCCTTGACCAAAAAAGAAGAGGGTGACTCCTACCCTTTCATCGTATTCGATAAAAAAACACAGCGCTATGCAGGCAGCACGCGGTTCTACGACATCCAACCTTTTCACAAAACCGTTCAGTTGGGATATACCTGGTATGGGAAGGACTTTCAGGGAACGGGGCTCAATAAACATTGTAAATACCTAATGTTGCAATTCGCCTTTGAAACACTGGATGCCGAACGGGTTGAGTTTCGGGCCGATGCCAACAATGCGCGCAGTATTGCCGCCATGAAAAGTATTGGTTGTACTGTAGAAGGAATCTTAAGGAGCAACTGTACCGCACCTGAGGGCCGCAGAAGCAGTATCGTTTTGAGCATCTTGAAAGATGAATGGTTTCTGGACAAAAAACAAGAATTACAAAATAAATTGACATAACCCATATGCTACGAACTCGCTTAAAAGACTACAATGTAATCCTTGCTTCCGGATCTCCCAGGAGACAGAACTTCTTTAAACTTCTCGATCTAGACTTCAGTATTGATGTACGTGAAGTGGAAGAAGTATATCCCGATACCTTGCAGGGTAGGGAAATAACCGATTACCTAGCCCAACTAAAAGCCTCTGTATTTCAAGATTTGGACGACAAGGAAATCTTGGTTACCAGTGATACCATAGTTTGGAAAGACGATGTGGCCATAGGAAAACCCAAAGACCGGGAGGATGCTAAGAGGATGTTATTCGAGTTAAGCGGAAGGTCCCACGAAGTTTTTACATCGGTATGCTTTACGGGTAAGAAGTTTCAAAAAATCGTGAACGATCGCACCCAGGTTTGGTTCAAAAGTCTTACTGAAGCAGAAATCGACTACTACTTAGATGCTTATCAGCCCTACGATAAAGCGGGCAGTTATGGCATTCAGGATTGGTTGGGTTACATTGCCATTGACAAACTTGAAGGTTGTTTTTTCAATGTCATGGGACTACCTACACGCCTTGTTTACAAAACGTTAATAGAGATTGCCGATCAAGGGTTATAGCGTACCTTTAGGAAAAATATTCTGGTATGAAAAATGTCGTAAAATCTTCCTTAGTATTGTTATGCGCCCTACTCCTATTTTCTTGTAATTCTTCCCAAAAAGATGAAACGTTGGCCCTCTCAATGACGGCCAATCTCACTGAGAAGGAAGTTGTAGCGACAAGGAATTTATCCCAAGAATTTAAGGATTATTGGTATGGTGGGACGGCCGAAATCACTTCGTATACCTTGTCCCAGGAACGCTATGGAGAATTACGGGAAGGAACGGCTGTGAATATTTTTGTTACTGAAGATTTTCTACCAGAAGTACAGGTAAAGGCAGATTACCCTTCAAAAAACAACATTCCCGTTTTAAAGCTGAACAACACCAAAAATTACCTCACGGGTATTTATCCTTATTCGGTAATGACCAGTACTTTCAGTCCTGTAAAAGAAACAAGTCATGCGATCAAGGTATCGCATTCCATGCAGGAATGGTGCGGCCATGTATATATGCAGCTCAACAACAGAGAGGGTTATGAGGTGACCGGTCATTCTTATTTTGAAGGTGAAGCCGATGAGGACCTTAAATTGCCTGAAGTTTGGTTGGAAAGCGAACTGTGGAACCTTATCCGTATTGACCCGGAAGGATTGCCTATGGGCAATTTTGAGGTCATTCCCAGTTTCGAATTTGCAAGGATGAGCCATCAAAAGTTATCGCCCACTCAAGCCACCGCGACGCTCTTGGAGGAGGATGGGATACTCACCTATGCCATTACCTATCCTTCACTAAACAGGAAGTTGAATATTTACTTTAATAGGGATTTTCCCCACACCATCGAAGGCTGGGATGAAACCCACCCCAATGGATTAACAACTTCCGCTAAAAAGCTAAAACGCCTAAAGACGGCCTACTGGGGACAGAATTCCAATAAAGACTTATTTCTAAGGGATTCGTTGGGGTTGTAATATTTAAATCCATTGGCAAAAGCCCCTATAAAACGATCAAATTTATATTTTACCATAGACTTATAACTGCCATGTACAATCGTCCCGTCTCATCGGCCGTAGTTTTTGCACAGGTGTGGAATTAAGCCCTGCCTCCGGACAGGCAGGCGTAATGAACTATAGCCGTTGTTATAGAGTGTTTTTATTCCGTTAATTTTTCACGAATGTTTTCCGCCATTATTTTGTCTTTATTTCTCGGTAAATAAACAAAATCTGGCGCCATAACATTTCCAATTGCTAACACTCCATATTTCTGATTAAATAAAATTGGACCTGTTCCGTCAACTATTGGCTCAGTCAATTCGTATTTTTTAAATGGAAGTTTTGATAATTCATCCATTTGAATTTCAATTCCATTAATCGGCTTAAATTCCGAAAATCCACATTTTAGGATATCAGATTTTAAGTCATAAGTAAACTCCATGTTTTTCTCAGAATCAGCATCATATTTATAATCATATTTCCATATTTCTTTCTGCATTTCAAGCGTCATTAAGTATTCTCTTTCTTTAGGAATATCATTTGAAAATATAAATACATTTCGATTAGCAAAAGTTGTTTTATAAACTTCCCCACAACTTTCTGAAATAATTAAAATCAGAGTTATAATTATTATGTCGATAGTTTTTCTCAAATGTTTTACAATGGTCTCGTATAACCGTCAGTTACGGGCAAATTAGCGATTATTTTCGGTTTAGCACAAGGGTTAGCTATCTTGAGTGGTTAGCCTGTGGGCAGATAGTGATACGGACATGGTCACCAATCTTCTCAAAGTGAGGGCAATAGTTTTTATTTTTTCGGTAAATACAATTTCATTTTTCCGATTTCTAATTCGTCCAAATGCCCCATTTTGCTTTCGTCATTGGTTATCAAGTGCATATGTAAATAAGAGTCGTGATGTGTAAAAACTCCTTGGTGTTCAGTAGAGAAGAATCCAACGATTTCAACATTTTCATTTCCCAATTCATAATTCGTTTGTCCTTGATGTGCTTCTTGAGGCGAAGACACTTTTATTCCTTTTGGTAAATTTTGAATATGTATAAAGGCACTTGAAACTTGTCCTATTAATTTAAAGGCGAAAGGTCTTTTGAAATCAGTCGTTTTGTGGTCAATGAATTTCTCTAAATCCTGAATAGTCTTAACTTCTGGTTGTAGTTCAATTTCATTCCATTCAGTTACGTTTCCATAAACAAAAAATGGTGCAGATGTTTTAAACGTTTTTTCAACTGTCATTGTAGAGTCTGAAGTCACTTGTGATAAGTAGCTTTTTCCATTATTAATGAGCAACTCGCCTGTTAAATAGCTCACAGGCCCAAGGCCATAAAGTCCATTTTTGTTCGAAATTGTGTCAAGTTCAATGCTACTCCCTAATTCACCTTTCCACATCACGTTCTTCATTGCACCGACAATTTCAATGTTGGAATAAGTTTCCAATTCATCCGCCTTCTTGTTCTTTGGTGTCGAATTACAACGTATCAATCCAATTGTTAGAAGTACGAATGTCAATTGTTTAATGTTCATATTGATTCTTTGGCTTTTTCAGCTTGTGCCCCAATGGGCTATAAACGTTGTTGGTGATCGTGCTTTTGATCATTGCCCTGTTCTAAAAATACTAAAAATAACAGCGTATCGAAGCATTGGTGGTAATGCCCAAAGAAGTTTGGCGGAATTGCTGGGCATCATTCAATGCGTCCACGCGGTAATAACGGTTAATCTCATTGTTCTTATCCAACAGATTCCAAACCGATACGCCCAATTCCCATTGCGTTTTCTTTAACTTAAAACGGTACATGGCGGAGGCATCCCAACGCATATAGTCCTCCAACCGTTCTGTATTGGATGGAGCATAATTAATGGCATCATTTAACACCTCATCCCCTGCTACCGGTTCGGTGGTGGGCTTCCCTGTTCTCCAGTGAATTCCTGTGGAAACTTCGAAGTTCTTATAGGTATATCCCAGTCCTCCATTCACCGCATGGGTAATGTCCAGATTGCTAGGAAACGAATCCACCTGCAAATTTTCGAAGGTGTAGGTGTTGTCCATATAAGAATAGCTCATCCAGAGGTTGGCTCCCTTAAATCGCTTCCGGAAGAGAAAATCCAAACCATAGACTTCATAGTCCCCGGCCGATTTAACAAATTCGTATTGATCCTGAAATCCTTGACTTTGTGTCGTAATACCTTCTACCATTTTGTAATAGCCCTCAGCACTCAACAACCATCCTTTTTGGGAGTAATGAAGCCCCAATTCCACCTGCTTACTTTCCATCACAGGAATATCTTGGTCATTGGCCAATTGCCAACGCCGCTTCTCTACCCCCAAGAAGTCATTCTGAAAGTTGATGATCTGTGATGCTACCTGATGCTTTATTTCTCCCAACAACTCAACGTTAAAGTAATTAGCAAATCTTTGGTTTAAAGTGAATCTAGGCTCGTACAAGCTCTTTTTGAATTTGTCCAGATAGTTATATCGAAATCCCACTTGAATGCTCGTATAGCCATCACGTGAAAGAAAGTCCCCTTGCGCAAATCCGCTATGGGATCGGACCACTTCAGAAATCAGCGAACGGAATAAAGGAAGGTCTACATCGTCCAGATTGGTCACCTTGGTTTCAATAAGCTGATACCCCACATGGCCGGTCCATCGATCATCTAACCGATAACTCCCCTTTATACGGGTGCCTGTTTCCGACACTTTGTTTTCCTGCAAGAATCGCTGTGTCAACAATAAATTCGCGTTAATGGCCCGCAGTTTATAATCACTGTTGTATATCTGAAAAATCGTGGCAAATCGATCGCTCCATTCCCGTTCGTAAAACAATCCTGCCGCCAAATTATTCTGGCTCACACTACTCTGTCGGGATGTCTGCACGCCAGATACGACCGCATTTTCATCGAACGTTAGGGCATTGTCCATCAAAATAAAATTGAGCCGTAATCGATCCGTTTCACTAATCTCATACAACCATCGGAATGAAACATCGTAGAAGTCGAAGGTCTGATCTGTATTTGCGACAGACTCCGAATTCTGGGATACTTCGGTATCCTGGGATATCCGTTTAAAATATTCCTCATAGGTTGGGGTCTTCCATACATCACTAATGGACTTACGCCCCGCCACTTGTATCGAGGATTTTTCGCCCAAGGGAACATCTACAAATCCACTGGCATCAATCAAATTCACGCCAATATTACCGTTCAATTGCCCGTTGACGTCCTCCTCGGTCTGCATGGAAATGGTGCCCGAAACCCCATCGGAATATTCGGAAGGAGTTCCATTTTTCCTGAGGGAAACCTTTTGTGTAATTTGGGGATTAAAGGCCGAAATAAGCCCGAAAAAGTGTCCCGTTTTATACATCTTGATATCATCCCACAAAATGAGGTTCTGATCATGCGTCCCCCCGCGGATATTAAGGTTGGAAACCGTTTCATTGATGCTCTGTATTCCCGGGAACGATTGCACGGCTTGCAATACATCCGGTTCAATAAGTCCCGGCAATAGGCCAAACCTATCTGTATTGAGCTGAAATTCACCCGTGTTCAACTTATCGATTCCCTTTACCAAATAATTGGAAAGGATCACTTGGGTAAGTTCTTCAGCTTCCGGAACCAAATAAATGGCGTCGCATACGCTCGTTTTAAAATTGTAATAACTGCGTTGCAACGACCGGTATCCCAAATAACGGATCTTGACGGTGACCCCTGAATGGCGCACCTTTATGGAAAAATACCCTTTTTGATCTGTCACCACCGATGCCCCTTCGGCCTGAACGGTGGCACTCTCTAACGGCTCAAAGGTATCCTTATCCAGGATATATCCACATAGAACCAATCCGGTATTCTTTTGTATGGAAATGAAATTGTTTTCAAGGATTTCGAATATGAGACCGGTTTCATTGGCCAGAAAATCCACAGATTCAGCAAGGGATAGATTGGGATTGGGGGCTTCAACCGATATATCCTGAATGGTCTGTTCGGCATAATTAAAGGTACAGCTATAGCTGGCTTCCAGTTGGGTCAATACCTCAACCAATGGCTTCGATTCTTGGGTCCAACCCCAAAAACATCCTGCCCACAATAAAATGATGAATAAAAAGCCTGCCTTGTTACTATTCACGTTTTTTCAGCCTCACTAAATTGTTTTCATTGCTGTAGGTTAATTCTAAGGGCTGTGTTATAGATTGTAATGCATGCTCCAAATTGTCATGCACGAATCCGCCGGTAAATTCCGGATTAAAATTGGAATCATCCATGACAATGGTCACATTATACTGTCGCTCCAATTCGGCAATGACTTCGATGAAAGGGACTGCCTTGAAACTGCTCACGTTCTTAGTCCATTGGGGTTGTTGGTATTGGGTTTCAGAAAAACTTGGAGTTCCATTCAACAGTCTAAAGGAATCCCCTTCGGTAAGCTCTTTCTCAATATCGCCAGAACGTACTCTAACAATCCCTTCGAAGCATTTCACCTCAAAATAGGCGTTCCGTTGTTTTACATTGAACTGGGTTCCAACAACAGTAACCACACCATCATCGGTAATTACGTCGAAGACTTTTCCCTTGGCCACCTTAAAATAGGCTTCGCCTTCTAAAGATACTTCGCGTTTTCTGTCCCAGCTTCCTTCGGTAAAGTCAAGGGAAGACAGTGCATTGAGCACCACCTCTGACTGATCTGGCAATTGCACCGTTGTCTTTTCTGAAGCCAAGGTTGTCACAGTAGTTATGGAATTGAAAAAGAAGGCAAAATACAATCCCAAACAAACCACTGCAACCGATGCAACGCGCATCATGGGTGTCATAAAACGTACACGGGATTGGGTATTCTTAGCAGGTAACTTTTTCTTGAAAGTTTCGTAATCCACGGCTTGACTAAAATGGGAAGCCTTAAAATGTTTGGCATTTTGTATAATGGCCTCATTAAGATCGAAATCCTCCAACGCTTCGAATTCCAAGCGTTCTTCAGGTGATAGTTCGTCCTTCAACCATTTCTCTATTAAGTAGTCTTTGTCCATAAAATGTTTTTCTTACCTATATAACAACCGTTCCCGTAAAACTCCTGAACTATTTTAATTTTATTCCTTTCAATTCGTCTTTCAGCTTATTGAAAGCACTGTAAATTCGGTATTCCACCACCTTTTGTGTCACCCCTAAAAGCTCAGCGATTTCACTGTGTTTTTTCCCTTCTATCTTATTTAAGGTAAAAGCAACCCGTTGATCTTCGGTTAACTTAGAAAGCGCTCTTTCGTATTGTTGCAGGAATTCCTGTTGCCTTAAAATAAACTCTGGATCCTCACTGGTGTACTCTTTTGGTTTTAATTGCCTATGGCGCAGCACCACTTTCTGATGTTTAATTTCATTCAACATCATATTGTTGGCCACGGTAAATAAAAATGACTTGGCAGACTCCCATGTGACCTTGGCACAGTTCTCCCATAGTTTTATAAATGCCTCCTGGGCCTTGTCGCTAGGGTTTAACTGCTCTCCATACTTATAGTAAAGGAAATCATGAACGTCTTTGGAGTACTTCTCATAGACTTTAGAAAAGACGCTTTCACGGCAAATGTCTTCGTTCAGGTTTTTGGCCAAGGTTGTTGAATTTTATATGCGAAAGTTAGCGAATAAAAAAAAATGAAAAAATTTTCAGGAGTTTTTATCATTGGGTTGTTTTAGTAGTAAACCTAGCAAAAATGCTAATCAATACTCAAGTCATGAAACATATTATTAAATTATCTGCACTCACTCTTTTTAGTGCTCTATTGCTTTTTTCCTGTAGAACTGAAGAAACACAATTAATTCAGGAAGACTCTAACCAAGTACTTGGTGCCAATGCCAATGTGAAAACATTAATTCAGAACACTGTAACCAACGATGGTTCCTATGACAATATTATTGATGGCGCGAGTTGTTTCGATATCCAATTGCCCGTAACGGTAATTGCCAATGGCATCGAAGTGATTATTACTACAGAAGATGACGTAGACCAAGTGGAAGCCATTTTCGATGAATTTCCAGACGATACCGATACTTTGGAAATCAATTTCCCCATCACTATTATAGATGAAAACTACGATACGACAGTTATCAATAGCCAAGCAGAGTTGAATGCCGCCGCCTTGCAATGCGGTCCAGAGAATTCTCCCGATGACGATATTGAATGTATCGATTTTGTATATCCCATTACAGCGAACATTTTTAACCAAGACAATGAACAGGTCGATACGGTTGTCTTTAATAGTGACGAAGAGTTGTTCGATTTTGTAGACGATATCGATGATGACCTTATCATTGTATTCCAGTTCCCCATTACTGTTGTTCTTTCTGATGGAACCACACAATCCATTAACGATTTCGATGAACTGGAAGATGTAATCGAAGACGCTGCAGACGATTGTGATGAAGACGATGACAATGATCCAGACGATGATGATTGCGAAGATTGCACTATTGATGAACTGGAAGACTTTATCCTAGGATGTGACGAATGGATGGTCGATAAATTGGAAAGAGATGATGAAGACCTGGAAGACCAGTATGTAGGATATGCATTTTCGTTCAATGAAGATGGAACCCTAAGTGTAGATAATGGAACCGATACTTTTTCCGGAACGTGGGAAACTTCAGAATCGGGAGGGAACATCGTATTTGAGCTTAATATTCCTAACCTAACCGACTTTAACGATGCCTGGCTACTTCATGAAATCGAAGAATTTGATGGAGAGCATAAGTTCGACCTACGACTTGGAGATGATCGCTTGGTTTTTGAAAGCGACTGTAATGATGGAGGTGATGATCCAGATGATGGTGCACTTGTAGAAGCCCTAACAACCGGGGACTGGTACGTAACCTACTTCTTCGACGATGAAGATGAAACAGCAGATTTTGCAGACAATGTGTTCGACTTCAATTTAGATGGCACGGCCACAGCAGACGATGGAACCCAAGTTACGGATGGTATTTGGGATACCTCGGTAGGTGATGAAACAGATTTGGAATTAAATCTAAACTTCGGCACCAGCATACCACTGGACGAATTAGCAGACGATTGGGACGTCCTGGAAGCAACAATGGATATTATTCGCCTAAAAGACATTAGTGGTGATGGTTCGGAGGACTTCCTAACCTTCGAACGAGAGCCTTTCGGTGGAGGTGGTGGATCCGATCTTGAAGATATTCTATCAGATGGAACCTGGATCGTGGCATTATACTCGGATGATGGTAGTGATGAAACGGCAGACTATTCAGGATACGACATTGCCTTTAATATAGACGGAACTGTAATAGCCGATAACGGATCCAACACCAATAATGGAACTTGGGAGGCTCTTAATTCAGACAATACCCTATTGTTGGATTTTGGTCTGGACTTCCCCTTCGACGAATTTAATGATGACTGGGATGTCATTTCGGTAAGCGACACCATGGTCGAGCTACAAGATGTAAGCGGTGGCGGTGGCGGAACGGATATCCTCATATTTGAAAAACAATAACACCTAATCTAATAAAACCATGAAATCAAAATTGAGCGCCTTATTGTTAGCCGGAATCTTTATGATGGGATTGGCAACCTCATGCTCAAAAGAAGATTCCCCAACAGACAACAATCAGAATAACAACAACTCCAGTAGTGTGGATCAAGTAAAACGCATTGCAGAAAACGGCAACTGGCAGGTCACCTATTTCTGGGATACCGATTCTGATGAGACCAATGACTTTGCAGGGTATACCTTTAATTTCAATAACGATGGAACCCTCGTAGCCACCAAAGGGAACACCACCATGAATGGAACCTGGTCTGTGGAGGATGACGATAGCAATTCTTCTTCCAGTGATGATGATGACAGTATAGATGACGATGATTTCAACATCTTCTTTCCGGTCCCCGATACCAACGATTTCGAAGACCTGAATGATGATTGGGACATTGTTTCCATAAGTAATACAAGGATTGAACTTACCGACGTAAGTGGTGGTAATGGAGGTACAGACTTCCTTACCTTCGAGAAAATTTAACCTCAATTTTCTGCCCTAATACAAGAGGTTAAGTATGACCCGCCCTGGTTTGGTGAATGCCGGGGCGGTTTCTTTTGTTTTAATGTTAAAGAAAACTAAAGCCGCCTTCAAGGGTTTCAAATTTCAATATCTTTGATAATCAACTAAACTCTGAAACCAGTGGCTCAAAAAAGACTACGATCCCTCGTTTTATTATTTCTATTGGCATCTTTTCAGCTCTTCGCACAACGACCTGAAAAACTGAATGCATCCGAGATTTACCATAACCTCCAAAAGCTGAATTTCGTGGGTTCTGCCCTATATGTGGCGGCACATCCAGATGATGAGAATACAAGGCTTATTTCCTATCTCTCAAACGACGTTAAAGCAAGGACGGCATATCTTTCCCTTACGCGTGGCGATGGAGGTCAAAATTTAGTGGGACCTGAAATTAGGGAACTACTTGGAGTCATTAGAACCCAGGAGTTGTTGCAAGCCCGTAAGACCGATGGTGGAAGTCAATTATTTACCAGGGCCAATGATTTTGGGTACTCCAAACATCCAGACGAAACCCTGGCCATTTGGAATCGAGAAGCCGTAACCAGCGACGTTGTAAGAGCCATTCGAAAATGGAAACCGGATATTATCATCAACCGGTTTAATCACCGGAACCCGGGAACTACCCACGGACACCATACCTCATCTGCCATGTTGAGTTTTGAAACCTTCGATTTGTTGGGCGATGAAAGCAAATACCCAGAATCCGCGAAGGCCTTTGGTGTTTGGCAACCCAAACGATTGTTTTTTAATACCTCTTGGTGGTTTTATGGTAGCCGTGAAAATTTTGCCAAAGCCGATAAAACGAATTTAGTAGAGGTGGAAACAGGAAGTTACTACCCAGAATTGGGATTGTCCAACGGTGAAATAGCATCATTGAGCAGAAGTATGCACAAATCACAAGGATTTGGAAGTACCGGTACGCGTGGTGGACAAATAGAATACTTAGAATTCCTGAAAGGGGATTTCCCAAAGGACAAATCCAACCTTTTTGATGGGATCGATACTACCTGGTCGCGTTTAGAAGGTGGAAAGGCCATCGGTGATATTCTGTATGCTGTGGAAAAAGACTTCGATTTCCGTGATCCTTCGGCAAGTGTTCCGAAATTGATGGAGGCTTATGGTCTTATTCAAAAATTACAGAATACCCATTGGCGGGATATCAAGACGGCAGAGATCATGGCGCTCATCGAACAATGTCTAGGACTCTATCTAGAGGCAGTTGCCGATCAACAAAATGTGGCTCCTAAAGGAAACGTAAAGGTGAGGATTGAGGCCACTAACCGTTCCAATATTCCGGTAAGCTTAAACAGTGTTAGCTCTTCCGTAATTTCCTTTCCCAGTCAGTTAGTGGCAACTCCACTCACTCATAATAAGCGGGAAACAATGGAAAGTGTTGAAGGAACTTTCAACGTAACGAATACCAGTGCGCCGTATTGGTTAGAGCAACAGGGTACTTTGGGAATGTATCGTGTAGACAATGAAGCACTCATTGGTAGGCCCGAACGGGATGCTAATTTTCCGGTTCAATTCAACCTTACGATCGACGGTAAACCCATTACCTTCACCAAAAACATTATTTATAAGTTCAATGATCCCGTAAAGGGTGAAGTGTACCGCCCGTTCGAAGTACTTCCCCCAGTTACCTCTTCCATCCCTGAAAAGGTGTTGATATTTTCTTCCGAAGAGGCTCGTGAAATACCCGTAGAGGTAAAAGCGGGAAGGGAAAATATCACGGGAACTGTAACGCTTCAACACCCAAAGGGCTGGATCGTAGAACCGGCTTCGCATACCTACTCATTAGGAACCAAAGGATCTACCCAAACCCTTGTTTTTAAGGTAACGCCTCCCAAAGAAAGAAGCGAGGGCTATATAAAGCCTTTGGTACAGATTGGAGATTCGTTTCATACCAAAGAACTCATCACTATAGACTACGACCATATTCCTTTTCAGAGTGTGCTCATTCCTTCCCAGGCCAAAGTCGCGCGCATCCCAATTGAAAAGAAAGGGGAGAATATTGGTTACATAAAAGGTGCTGGAGATGCCATTCCCGAAAGCCTTGAGCAAATAGGTTATAAGGTTACGTCCATTGATCCTTCTTCCATTTCAGAAGAAGCCCTGAATGCCTTCGATGCTATTGTAGTTGGAATACGTGCCTATAATACAGTACCCGAATTGGAGTTTAAGCAGGACATCCTGCACAATTATGTAGCTAATGGAGGAACCCTTTTACTGCAGTACAATACCAGTAGGAGATTGGTCACCGATAAAATAGCACCCTTCCACTTGAAATTGTCACGCGACCGTGTTACCGATGAATATTCTGAGGTTTCCATTTTAGAACCCTCCCACCCTGCTTTTAATAGTCCCAACGAGATTACGGAACTCGATTTTGAAGGTTGGGTACAGGAACGAGGGTTGTATTTCCCGAATGAATGGGGCGATGAGTTTACCCCACTCTTGGGAATGCATGATGAGGACTACCCAGAGACCAAAGGAGCACTTTTGGTAGCCAAACACGGAAAAGGTCATTATATTTATACCGGTTTGAGTTTCTTTAGGGAATTACCTGCAGGTGTTTCGGGAGCCTATCGATTATTCGCAAACCTTTTATCCCTTGGACAATAATGGAGGAAGAAAGCAAGACAACATTTCAGTGGAGAAAAAGCTATACGTTGGTATTGCTGTTCAACTTGCTATACATCATCCTATTTTACCTCATTACTCAAAGCTATAATTAATTTATGAGCTTAATAGATTGGATCATTCTCCTAGGCACCCTTCTATTCATAGTAGGGTTCGGGATCTATAAAACGCGCGGTAATAAAAGTGTTGCCGATTATCTTAAAGGAGGGAACGAAGCCAATTGGTGGACCATTGGCCCTAGTGTGATGGCGACCCAAGCCAGCGCAATTACATTTCTCTCTACACCTGGACAGGCGTTTCACAGCGGAATGGGCTTCGTGCAATTCTACTTTGGGCTACCCATTGCGATGGTCATTATTTGCCTAGTTTTTATCCCTTTGTACCATAAACTGAAAGTGTTTACGGCTTATGAATACCTCGAAAGCCGATTCGATTTAAAAACGAGGACGCTTACCGCCATCTTTTTCTTGATTCAGCGGGGATTGGCAGCCGGAATTACCATTTTCGCTCCTTCCATCATCCTTTCGGCTGTATTGGGATGGAATCTTATTTATCTCAATATCATCATCGGAATTCTGGTCGTGATATACACCGTTAGCGGTGGTACCAGGGCCGTAAGTATTACCCAAAAACAACAGATGGCAGTGATCTTTGGAGGGATGTTCATTGCATTTCTCTTAATACTCAATCTACTGCCTTTAGATGTAGGATTAGGGGATGCCGTGGAGATTGCTGAGGTGAATGATAAAATGAAGGTTTTAGACTTTTCCTTCGACCTTGAAAACCGATATACCGTCTGGACCGGTCTTATTGGCGGAACGTTTTTGATGCTCTCCTACTTTGGAACCGATCAGAGTCAGGTGCAGCGCTATCTGTCCGGAAAATCCGTTCGGGAAAGTCAGATGGGAATGATCATGAACGGAATGTTGAAAGTTCCCATGCAGTTTTTCATACTGTTTATTGGGGTCATGGTCTTTGTTTTCTATCAGTTCAGTAGTTCGCCTTTGAACTTTAACCCGGCAGCCGAGGCCGATGTATTGAACAGCGAATATGCAGCCGAATACTTAGACCTCCAAGCAGAAAAAGAGGCATTGGAAAATGATAAGGAGACTTTGCATCTCTCCTATATTGAGGCTCCTGAAGGTGACAGAACCGAACTAGCAGAGCGTTTAAAGGAAATTAGCAATGATGAAGTTGCACTCAGGGATAAAGCCAAGGAACTTATTTCCCTCGCCAATCCACAGGCGGAAACCAACGATAAGGACTATGTGTTCATTCATTTTATTTTGAACAACCTTCCCATTGGGCTCATTGGATTGCTCTTGGCTGCCATCTTAAGTGCGGCCATGTCCTCTACAGCCAGTGAATTGAATGCTTTGGGCTCGACCACGGCCATTGATCTGTATAAAAGGAACGTACAGGGACGTGACGAAAAACACTATTTACGCATGAGCAAATGGTTTACCCTGCTTTGGGGTGTTATTGCCATTGGAGTGGCTTGCGTGGCTAACCTATTTGAGAATTTGATAGAACTGGTGAATATCATCGGTTCCATCTTCTATGGCAATATTTTGGGGGTGTTCCTACTGGCGTTCTTCGTTAAGTTTGTAAGGAGTTCGGCTACATTCATAGCCGCTATTATTACACAAATTGTTATCGTAGTGATTTGGTGGATCGACATTCTCCCCTATTTATGGCTTAATCTATTGGGCTGTGCGCTGGTGATGGTGATGGCTATCTTATTGCAGATCATTTTGGGCGAGAAGAAAAAGTAAATGTGAATAGTTAGCCATTCAGCGCTATGGGTATTTGCGTCAATAAAAAAGGACGGCTTTCGCCGTCCTCAATCAACAATAACAAATTTGAATTAAAACTTTGAACCAGTTTCAATAGTGTATAAGTGCGTTTCCCCATTACTGGAAACAAACTTAAATTTGTAATTACCTTGTTCAGCATTCGCAAAATCGAATACTTTCCCTAAGCTCATGTCATTCCCTAAGGTTCCTTCGAATACCAAATCCCCAGTATCACTGTAAATAGTTAAAGTGTAGGACGTATTTTGGGTATTTAGGATAGAGACTTGCACGGTCTTGTTTTCTTCAACAATGGAAATGGTAGCATCCTCTCCGTTAATAACCTTAGTGTCGTTGGCATAACCAGCCATAGCGCTCATGAATGCAATAGCAACAAAAATTCTTTTAATTGTTTTCATAACGTAAGTGTTTTAATGTTACAATGCAAAGATGCGACCAGCCCACAAATCCTACATCCACTTCTAAGGCCAATATGTGTGCTTTTTTAACACACAAACACACTTAAAAATCCTATAATGTTAAAATAACACATATTTTGGTTAATTTTGAATCAGTTACCTGTCATAAGCTGTAGTAATTTTGCATATATGAAAGCCCTCAAAAACCCCATATTGGAATCCATCTCCCCGGAGTATGGCAGTTCTATAAAAATCCATGACTACAAGGAGGAATGCAATGAGTTCGCCCCCAAATGGCACTTCCACCCCGAAATGGAGATTGTCTATGTAAAAGGAGGCAATGGCAAGCGGCATATTGGAAACCATATCTCCTACTACAATGACGGTGATCTCATTTTTATAGGTGCCAACCTCCCCCATTTTGGATTTACCAATCGACTTACGGGAAATGAAAGCGAAGTGGTGATACATATTAAGGAAGACTTCCTTGGGGAACACTTTTTTGATGCACCCGAAATGAACGATATCAAGCAATTGTTTTTACGAAGTCAGCAAGGCATTGTTTTTCATTCTGAAGTTAAGGATGCATTGGGACAACATATTGAAGCCCTTCTACCCTTGGAGCCTTTCGAAAGAATGCTAGCATTCCTGAAGCTCCTGAAAGAAATGGCCGCAACCGAGCATTATACGCTGTTGAATGTGGAAAACATCGCCATAGAATCCAAGCCACAGGATACCCAACGCCTGGATCTTATTTACAATCTGGTACGAAACGAATTTACGCGCCCTATTCCCCTTACGGAAGTTGCCGATATGATCAACATGAGCGAACAGGCATTTAGCCGCTATTTCAAAAACAAAACGGGAAAAACCTTTACCCAATTCGTGAATGAGTATCGATTGGTGCACGCTTGCAAGCTTTTGGCAGAAGGACAGTTGAGCATTACCCTGATCTGCTATGAGTGTGGGTTCAACAACTTTTCGCATTTCAATAAGAAGTTCAAAGAATATACAGGAAAAAGCCCATCTAAATATCGGAACGAGCTAAAATCCATCCTAAAATAAAAAAACGCCCTTCGTACTGAAGGGCGTTTCTTTATGGAGAATGCAACTATCGTTATTTTTTCATATTTCCAGTTCTACCTTCCCATACATCCAAAGATTTTGTGTTCAAAGCTACATAATCTTCGTTACCGGCCTCTTTTGCAAGCGCCAAAGAAGTTTTGGCTGCTTTAATGGCCCCTTTCTTATCACCTGCTTTCGCATAGATAAGGGATTGCTGTCTGTGGTACCAGAAAGCAGGCTTCTCACGCATTTCAATCGCTTTATCGATCCACATCTTTGCTTTATTGATATCCTTACCGGCTTCTAAATAGTATACTGCCGACTGATAGTAATCACGATCGGATGGACCGTTCATTACGCTCTCAATACTGGCAGTAACTGCCTTATCCGTATGGAACTTGATCGGCACAGCTACATATGAGTTTTCCCAAATCATGCCTAGATTAGCAGAATCATTTTTAATGTCGTCAAAACTAATCGTGAACGTCTCAACACTCATAGGCATTTGGTACACCTGAGCACTTACGGTAGCAGCTACTTTACTGTCATCCCATTTTTGAGGAACTCCCCAATTATTGGCATCGCTGTAAAAGATCACTTCCCACACCTTGGCATTGGGCTTAGTGAAAATGGCATATGTTCCCGCTTTCACATCCTTACCACCGATAACAACGTCGTCACTAAACGTGATGGCTGTGTTCTTGTTGGCTCCAGTTCTCCATAGTTTGCCATAAGGTACCAACCCACCAAAAATGGTTCTACCTTTCATGGAAGGACGGGCATATTCTAGGGTAACATCGGTTAATCCAACCGTTTGTACAATTTTCTGGCTGGTGCTGGGAGCTGGGGTCTTAACTTGTGCTGTAGCAGAAAACGCTAGTAGGGAAGCACATACGAAAAGGACTAATTTTTTCATTGTAGTGTAATTAATGGTTATTTTGATTTTCACGAAGGTACGACAAGCCATATTCTTAATAGTTAACAAAAACATAAAATAGATTTGCTGTAGAATCTTACTTTTGCACTGTGAAAACCAAACAATACATCGCAGAAGCCATCGGTACTTTTGCACTCGTTTTTTGTGGAACGGGAGCTATCGTAATCAATGAATTTACAGGAGGTACGGTAAGCCATTTAGGCATAGCGGTCACTTTCGGGCTCATCGTCATGGGAATGATTTACGCCTTTGGGGAAATTAGTGGCGCCCATATTAATCCGGCCGTAACCATTGCCTTTGCCTATGCCAAGAAATTCCCTTGGAAGAATGTCCCTGGTTATTGTCTTGCACAATGTATTGGGGCTTTTGCTGCCAGCGGACTATTACTGTTTTTGTTCCCCGAGAATGAGTTATTGGGCACCACGCTTCCGCAGATAGATGTGCTGCGCGTGTTCATTTTTGAAATTGTACTTACTTTTTTCTTAATGCTCGTTATCATCAACGTTTCAACAGGATCTAAAGAAATTGGGGTTATGGCAGGAATCGCCATTGGAGGAGTAGTACTTTTGGAAGCTGCATTCGCGGGTCCCATAACCGGCGCTTCTATGAATCCGGCCCGTTCTTTGGCCCCTGCGGTCGTAAGTGGGCACTTACAACATTTATGGATTTATCTGCTAGCTCCGATAATCGGTGCGATTTTGGCGGTGATCAGCTGCAAATTGGTCAAAGATGACCATTGTTGCGACGAAGATTGTTAAATAACTGTAAATCCACACCTTAGCTCTTGATTTGAAGAAATTTCCTTCGTATCTTTACGAAAAAAGAGCATGTTGCGTTACTTTAAAAACATATTCAAATTCAGAAAAAGAAAGAAGACCGGAATCAGTGAAGAGCTATATCGTTTGCTTCAAATGAACAAACGCGTTACCACACTTCGTAAATAGTTGTTAATCTTGTTTAACTTTTTTGAATAAAACCTAAACAAAACGTATTTTTGTTATTCAATTATACGTTTTGAAGATTTACACACTCCATTCCAAACAGAACCTACCCATCTCAATGCAGGAGGGTTGGGACTTCTTGTCCGATCCCAAAAACCTTAAAACCATCACCCCAGATTATATGGGGTTCGAAATCCTTTCGGGAGCCGATAGGCCCATGTACGCGGGTCAGGTCATTCAGTACATTGTGACTCCGGTTCTCGGTATTAAAACCAAATGGGTTACCGAAATCACCCATGTTAAAGAAGGTACGTATTTTGTAGATGAGCAAAGGTTTGGCCCCTATGCCCTTTGGCACCACAAACACTTCTTAAAAGAAATAGACGGCGGGATCGAAATGGAAGACATCATAGATTACAAACTTCCTTTTGGTATTTTAGGGCAATGGATGCATCCCATTTTGGTGCGCCCTAAACTAAAGGAGATCTTCGAATATCGAAAAAACAAGCTCATCGAGCTCTTCGGTGAAATAAAATAACATGCAAGCTGTAAACGTATTCTGGTTCCGAAGAGACCTGCGATTGGATGACAATACCGGGTTTTGCAAAGCCCTGCAAGGAAAAAATCCAGTACTTCCCCTATTTATTTTCGATTCCGAAATACTCGATACCCTACCTAAAAATGATGCACGGGTCACCTTCATCCATGATTGCCTCAGGAAACTGCAGGCAGCACTGAAGGCACACAACAGCGGACTTGCCGTTTACCATGGAAAACCCATTGAGGTGTTTCAGGAGCTTGCGCACCATTATCAATTGGCACATGTAATCACCAATCATGATTACGAACCCTATGCCCTACAGCGGGATCAGGAAGTTTCAGAATTCCTTGCTAAAAAAGATATAGGATTCCATACCTTTCAGGATCAGGTCATTTTTGAAAAGGATCAGATTGTGAAAGATGATGGCAAACCTTATGTGGTCTATACGCCCTACATGAAAAAATGGAAATACCATTTCCGAAACCACTATACCCTTAATCATTTCGACCCCACTTTGTACTTTGGAAATCTCCTAAAAAAGGAGGATTTACCTTTCCTTGACTTATCCGATATGGGTTTCGAACGTTCTCCCATTGCAACACCAGCACCGAATGTCTCCCCTTCATTGATTCAGAATTATGAAGCCTACAGAAACTTTCCAGCTATTGAAGGTACCTCGCGATTGGGCCCTCATTTGCGTTTTGGCACAGTAAGTATTAGAAAGATGGTGGCAAAGGCCGTTGCCGAAAAGAATGAAATTTTTTGGCAAGAACTTATTTGGCGCGAATTCTTTATGCAAATCCTTTGGCATTTTCCCTATACTCTGAACAAAGCCTTTAAACCCGCTTATGACCGTATACCCTGGCAAAACGATGTGCAGGATTTTGAAAAATGGAAAACCGGGAATACAGGGTACCCTTTAGTAGATGCTGGCATGCGCGAACTCAATGAAACTGGTTATATGCACAATAGAGTGCGGATGCTGGTAGCAAGTTTCCTATGCAAGCACCTACTCATAGATTGGCGATGGGGAGAGGCTTATTTTGCTGAAAAATTGTTGGACTACGAAATGGCAAGTAATGTGGGCAACTGGCAATGGGCAGCAGGCAGTGGCGTAGATGCAGCACCCTATTTCCGAATTTTCAATCCCATGACCCAAATAGAAAAGTTCGACAAGGAACGAAAGTATATCAAAAAGTGGGTGAAGGAATTTGACACTCCTAATTATCCAGATCCTATGGTAGACCATAAATCGGCCCGGGAGCGGTGCCTATCAACCTATAAATCAGCGCTTAAATAATTATGTGCGAATTTTCCTAAAATGTGCATTTTATCGTATTTTTATGTATATTGTCGATGTTTTCGCATCAAAATTATTACTGGCCCCTAATCTTATTACTATGGTGAACGAAGAAAACACCTTTCGCAACCGTGACATAATTGTAACCTACGAACCAAAAAAATGCATTCATGCTGGATCCTGTTGTGCGGGACTTTCGGAAGTATTTAAAACATCCGTGATTCCTTGGATTGATTTGGAGGGTGCACCTGCCGATCGTATCATCGAACAGGTTCACAAATGTCCGTCTGGAGCACTTAGTTATCAACGTGTTGGCGAATTGGTCACCGTTAAGTAACATTTAACAGAAGTTACAGGAAGTACGTACAATTTTTCTCCCTTTTTGTGGTTACTTTTGTCGTAACAAACCACCCTATACTATGAAAGTTCATATATTATTATTTTACATTACCCTATGCCTGTGCATAGCCCCTACCGTAGCACAGGATTCAAAGAATACCTTAGACGAACAATTTACCGATGTCTTCGACAAGTCGAATCGCTATGAAGATTACAAAGTGATTAAAATCTTTAAGCTTAATAATCTTCGGAAAAGTGTTAGAGACAGTATTGCCTTGATCGAAAAAGATCTATCTGAAGCCCAAGGAACCATTAGCCAGCAGGCTGGTGAAATAGGCACCTTAACACAAACTGTGACCAACTTGCAAAGTGAATTGTCCACCTCTAAAAGTAAGGAAGATGGTATTGAGTTCTTTGGTTCACTTATCAAGAAATCCACTTATAAAACATCCATGTGGTCTATCATTGGTGTTCTTATATTAACCGCCCTACTCTTCTTTTATAAGTTTAGGAACAGTAATGCGATCACCAAAGCTTCCAACATAAAGTTGTCTGAAACGGAAGCAGAGTTCGAAGCCCATAGGCAACGGGCACTCGAAAGGGAGCAGCAATTGAGAAGAAAATTACAAGACGAAATCAATAAAAACAAAAAGGCGCTGTAAGGCGCCTTTTTTAATTTCTTTCAGATCCCATTCTTTACGCATCGATCCGTGTAATCTTTGCCCCAATGGCTCGAAGGCGTTGATCAATATTTTCATAGCCTCGATCGATCTGTTCAATATTGTGGATGGTACTGGTTCCATTAGCTGATAATGCCGCAATAAGCAATGATATTCCAGCACGGATATCCGGAGAAACCATAGTGGTGGCTTTTAATTGAGACTCGAAATTATGCCCCATTACCGTAGCCCTGTGCGGATCGCAAAGTATGATTCGCGCTCCCATATCGATGAGCTTATCCACAAAGAACAAACGACTCTCAAACATTTTTTGATGAATAAGCACGTTTCCTTTGGCTTGGGTACATACCACCAATACAATGCTCAATAGATCCGGCGTGAAACCAGGCCAAGGCGCATCTGCTACCGTAAGCGTTGACCCATCGATATAGCCCTGTATTTCATAGCTGTCTTGTTGAGGAATATAGATATCATCCCCTTTCTTTTCTAAAGTAATCCCCAGTTTTCTGAACGTTTCCGGGATAATCCCAAGATTCTCCCAACTCACATTCTTAATGGTGATTTCACTTCGGGTCATCGCTGCCAATCCAATCCAACTTCCAATTTCGATCATATCTGGAAGTATTCTGTGATGGCAACCTCCCAAACTTTCTACACCTTCAATCGTAAGTAGATTGGATCCTACCCCTGAAATATTCGCCCCCATCGAGTTCAGCATTTTGCACAATTGCTGCAGATAGGGTTCACAAGCGGCATTATAAATAGTGGTGGTTCCTTTGGCAAGTACCGCCGCCATAACAATATTAGCCGTACCTGTTACCGAAGCTTGGTCCAATAGCATGTAGGTTCCCGTTAATCCGTCGGGCGCATCTACGCCGTAGAAGCGTTCTTCCCTGTTGTATCTGAAGGTTGCTCCCAATTTTATAAATCCTTCGAAGTGCGTATCCAATCTACGGCGTCCAATCTTATCACCGCCTGGTCTTGGAATATACCCTTTTCCAAATCGAGCCAGTAGAGGCCCAACAATCATAATGGAGCCACGCAATGAACTGCCTTCCTGTTTGAATAGTTCGGATTCCAGGTAATTCAGATTAATATCATCGCTCTTGAAAGCATATTTTCCCTTGCCCAGTTTTTGAATCTTAACCCCGAGGTTCCCCAAGATGGTAATGAGTTTATTCACATCACGGATGTCCGGAATGTTTTCGATAATAACCTCTTCGGGTGTTAGGAGTACGGCACAAAGAATTTGAAGGGCTTCGTTCTTGGCCCCTTGTGGATGGATTTCTCCTTTTAAGGAATGTCCACCTTCAATTTGAAATGTTCCCATAGGGTATGGCGGAGATTAGGTTTAGAAGCGTTTGCGGTTTCGATTTTTGTTTTTCCCTTTATTGCTCGGCTTGTTGAAGCGCTTTTTGTTCTTCAGCAATTGTAGGGAATCGGAGAGATCTTCGTTGCTTTCCCGCAGGTCGATTTTTCCATCCGATAATTCGAATAAGTGTTCAAAAATAACACTATCCTCAACGGTATCTTTATTCCAATTGAGGAAACACTTTTTCATATGGTTGGCAATGGTCATCATCAATGCCTCTTTTAAATCACCCTCTTCCCAGCCATTGGCCACATCGATCATACGTTTGATGTTGTTTCCGTAGAATCGGTACTTGGGATGATTTTGTGGGTAGCCCAAATGCTCAGGGCGCTCGGCAAGCTCTTCCCGTGAAGGTTTGGGATAAGGGGAGTCTACATCCAATCGGAAATCGGATATGATAAACAATTGATCCCATAATTTGTGCTGAAAGTCTGGCACATCCCGTAAATGGGGATTAAGATTTCCCATCACAGCGATAATGCTCTTGGCACATTTATTTCGGGCTTCTTTATCTTCTAGGGAAATGGCATGATCTACCATTTTTTGTATGTGTCGTCCGTATTCAGGTATAATCAAATGCTGACGCTCTGTATTGTATTCTAAATTTTCAACCAAAATGAAAAAAGTTTAAGGAAAGTGTATCTCTCGTTGAAGTATAACGATTGCAAAATACTAAAATTATAAGGAAATGACACCTTCCACCTTGGAAACTTCCAAATATTTTTCGATCACAGTATCTGGGGAATCCATGGTCACTTTAATGGTCACACTCGTATAGGTTCCTTTAGAAGAATCCCGGGTACTTATTTGTGCATCCGTCCCATCGAAAGCTGCCTCAATTTCTGCAATTTTCCCATGATCTGCGGGCACGATGAATTTGAACATATAGGGAGCAGGCCATTGCGTATCCTCTTGTAATTGTTCCCTTAGACGTTCGTAAAATTCTGTTGATTTCTTGTTGCTCTCCATAGCTTTTTTTAACCTAAAAAACGATTGCAAAGATACACTTTTAAGTATCAATAAAATGTTACGATATTTGTACCGAATTTACGCATGGAACTATTGAAAACGAAGAGAATTGTTATTACGGGCGGACCGGCGACTGGGAAAACTTCCCTAATCGCGGGATTAACGGCAATGGGGTATGAATGTTATCCCGAAATTATACGGGAATTTACCAAAGAAGAGGTGGAAAACAAATCGACAGAGGAACTTCAATCAAATCCTATTGTTTTTGCCGATGATTCCCTAACCTTCAACAAGAAATTGCTCCACGGTCGCCAGAAACAGTTTGAAACTTCTTTGGAATCTGAAGGGGAGTACATCTTTTTCGATCGTGGCGTAGGCGATGTGTTGGCCTACATGGATTTTTTCGATCAAGAGTACGATAATTATTTCACGGAAATTTGCTTGAATACGGCCTATGATGCCGTATTTATACTACCGCCGTGGAGGGAGATCTTCGGGTTGGATGAAGGCCGCTTCGAGGATTTTGAAGAAGCCATAAAACTTTACGGTTATTTAAAAGATCGTTACGAATCATTTGGCCTATCCCCGATTACAGTTCCCAAAGATACCGTAGCGAATAGGATCGATTTTATCCTTTCCCAACTTTCGGATTAATTTGAATGAACCCATTGAAATATTAAGGAAGTATTGGAGGTACGACAGCTTTCGGCCCCTCCAGGAACCTATTATAAAAAACATTCTTAACGGAAGTGATACTGTAGCCTTACTGCCTACAAGTGGAGGAAAATCCATCTGCTTTCAAATCCCTTCCCTACTCATGGATGGCATTTGTATCGTCATCTCGCCTTTGGTAGCTCTTATGGCAGACCAGGTGAAAGGGTTGAATGAAAAAGGCATAAAGGCATTACAAATACCGGGAGGAATTTCCTTCCCAGAGCTTACTACCCTATTGGATAATGCCTGTTACGGCAACTATAAATTCCTATACCTATCCCCTGAAAGACTGCAACAGGAAATCGTTCAGAATGCCATCCAAAGAATGCCAGTGAATCTAATTGCAGTAGATGAAGCCCATTGTATTTCGCAATGGGGTAACGATTTCCGCCCTTCCTATCATGAAATAAAGGTACTCCGGGGAATTCACCCGAAGGCACCATGGGTAGCGCTTACCGCCACAGCAACCCCAGAAGTTTTGAAGGATACCATGCAACAGCTCGAATTGGAAAGTCCGAAGGTCTTTAAGGGTTCCTTTATTCGCGAAAATCTCACCTACAACGTTTTTAAGGAAGAGGATAAAGAATATCGAATCCAACAATTACTGGAAAGCAATCGCGAATCGGCCATCATCTATGTAAGAAGCAGGTCCTTGTCAGAAGAAATGGCGGCTCGCCTACATCATTTGGGGATATCGAGTACGTATTTTCATGGCGGACTGCCTACCGAAGAGAAGAACAAACGACTAATTTCTTGGAAAAAGGGGCAGGTGACCACCATGGTAGCTACCAATGCTTTTGGAATGGGAATCGATCATGGTGAGGTTCGGCATGTTATTCATGTACAACTACCTGAAAGTTTGGAAAGTTACTTTCAGGAGGCAGGCAGGGCAGGTAGGGATGGTCATCCAGCCGTCGCCACTTTGTTGTATACTGAAGATGATAAAGCGTTAGCAAAAAGGCAATTTGTAGACTCCCAACCCAAGTTCGATGACATAAAAAGGTTATACCGAACTTTGAACAATTACTTTCAAATACCTTACGGAGAAGGCGGCTTTACGGTTCATGAATTCAATTTCACCAAGTTTTGCCAAACTTATAAACTGCAACCCACTACAACCTTTCATGGTATGAATGTATTGGACCGGCTTGGGATTCTAAGTTTACAGAAAGAATTTGGTCGGAAATCGATCGTTAGGTTCTTGGTTTCTTCAGAAGAACTATTGCGCGAATTCGACCGTGAGGTATCCTTTTCGATTGTGGGTAAAACCATACTAAGAATGTACGGCGGGGTTTTCAACACCCCTACTCCCTTGCGTATAAGCCAAGTGGCGCAGAAGCTTTCAATGCCGAATGAAAAGGTAATTACCATTCTAAAAGAAATGGACAGCAAAGGATTATTGGAACTTCAACTCTTCGAAACAGATGCCAGTATTACCTTTTTAGTGCCACGAGAAGATGATAAAACCCTGAATCCTTTGAAAAAAGAAATTGAGGCACAAAAGGATCGTAAGGCCCGTCAATTATCCAATGTATTGAAGTATGTGGAGAACGATTCGCTGTGTCGTGAGATACAAATGACCTCGTATTTTGGTGAAACCGGTAAAATGGCCTGTGGTCGTTGTTCGGTTTGCTTAAAGGAGGGGCAAAAACCTTCAGCATCCATGGAAACGATCGCCCATCAAATCCTAGAAATGCTAAAAGAAAATCCTCATGACTCCCGCAGCCTTGTGAAAAACCTTAATTTTGCGGAATCAGAAACGTTGGAGGCATTACAACTATTACTCGACGCCAAGAAGGTGCAATTGAATGCGGTGAATCAATATTTCTGTAAATAGTACAACGATAAATCTTACGTATTTGAAATCACTTCGTATTGTATTTATGGGAACCCCACATTTTGCCGTTGGGGTCTTAAAATCCATTATTGAAAATGGCCACGAGGTTGTCGGCGTTATTACGGCTCCAGACAAACCTGCCGGAAGAGGGCGTAAATTGCGACAATCTGCTGTTAAAGAATACGCACTAAGCCAAGGCCTTCAAGTATTGCAACCTACCAATTTAAAATCGGAAACATTTTTGGAGGAACTGAAGGCTTTAGATGGCAATCTGCAAGTGGTAGTTGCCTTCCGCATGTTGCCAAAAGTGGTATGGGATTTACCCGAGTACGGAACCTTTAATTTACATGCTTCCCTCCTGCCCGAATACCGCGGAGCCGCTCCTATTAATTGGGCCATTATTAATGGAGAAAGCACCACTGGTGTAACCACCTTCTTTATTGATGAGAAAATTGACACTGGCGCCATTATCGCTTCTCAGGAAGTTACGATTGCATCCCGGGAGACTGCTGGGACCTTACATGACAAATTGATGCAAGCTGGAAGTGAGCTTGTGCTCAACACCTTATCGGGAATTGCCAAGGGAGAAGCCAACCCCCAACCCCAGAACAAGGAACTGGAATACAAGGAAGCGCCAAAACTCAATTCTGAAAATACACAAATAGATTGGTCACTCCCTTTGGAAACGATTGATTCCTTTATAAGGGGATTATCACCCTATCCTGCTGCATGGACGGTCCTAATCAATAAAGGAGCCGAAATGAAAGTAAAAATTTATGGTTGCGATTTGGAAAAGGGAGATCATACACTTACCACAGGTGAAATTGTCGCAGGTAAAGGAACATTAAAAGTTGCTACTCAAGGAGGGTATCTTCATATTCTTGAAATGCAGATTCCTGGCAAGCGAAAAATGCCAGTGAAGGATTTGTTGAATGGTTTCGAAGTAGAAAACGGGGCCTATTTCTCGTAAACCCTTGTTATTACTGATTTCGCGAAATTTTTGTCAAAATCACCCATCTTTATTAACAAAGCTTTCAAGTTATCAACAAAAACGGCGATTTAGCCCGTCATTACTTGCGTGGATGGATAATCCGATTAAATTTGTAGGGCAATTATTAAAAAGTTTAACCAACAATTAATTTAAAAAGTAAACTATGAACAAATCAGATTTAATCGACGGAATGGCAGAAGATGCCGGAATCACTAAAGCAGCTGCAAAAAAAGCGTTGGAGTCTTTCTTAGGAAATGTTGAAGGATCGCTTAAAAAAGGAAACAGAGTATCTTTAGTAGGATTCGGATCTTGGTCAGTATCTAAGAGAGCTGCTAGAGAAGGAAGAAACCCACAAACTGGTAAAACTATCAAAATCGCTGCTAAGAACGTTGTAAAATTTAAAGCAGGTGCAGATTTATCGAGTAGTGTAAACTAATCACATTATATTCATATAATGCTAAAACCCCACTTAAAGTGGGGTTTTTTTGTACCCAAAAGGAAGAATAATCAAAACAATTGGATATTATTAAATTATTACTTAGCTTTAATTGACCAAACCTTATAAAATGATTGGCCTTAAACCAACCAAGGGAGTGTTGCTCGTGGCCGAACCCTCTATTATAGGAGACGTGTCCTTTAACAGGTCGGTAGTTCTCCTGGCTGAGCATAATGAGAATGGGTCTGTAGGATTCATACTCAATAAACCTTTGGAATATTGTCTACGAGACTTCTTACCCGAAATCGACTCAGGATTAAAGGTTTACAATGGTGGACCCGTTGAACAGGACAACCTTTATTTCATTCATCGCGTACCCGATTTAATCCCGAACAGCATCGAAATATCGAATGGTATTTATTGGGGTGGTGACTTCAATACGATTCTCGGGATGCTTCAAAATGATGAGTTACAGGCAGACCAAATTCAATTTTTTCTCGGTTATTCTGGCTGGTCCAGTGAACAATTGGAAGAAGAATTAGAGGTAAACAGTTGGGTAATTACTAAAAATACTGCCGAAAACGACATCATTGGAGGCTGCTGTGAAAACTTCTGGAAAGAAAAAATGATCGAATTCGGAGGTGACTACGTCCTTTGGTCCAATGCACCGGAAAATCCCAACCTTAATTAAGCCAATCGGGCTTTCGCATTTAGTTTCCCTAACAAATCCTTTGCCACCGTATGGTCGTATTCTTTCTTACGGTACTTGGTGATAGGCTGTATGCCCACTATGGTATTGGTAACGAACATCTCGTCTGCTTTCTGGAGTTCAAAAGGCGAAACTGGTGTTTCTTCAAGGATATAATCGGGTAACTGTGCTAAAATCGCTATGAGCTGTTTTCTTAAAATGCCATTCAAACAACCATCTGTTAACGGGGGCGTTTTAATCTTGTATCCATTCACGAGAAACAAATTTCCATTCAAGGCCTCTACCACTTGTTTCTTATCATTGATGAGCAAACAGTTTTGATACCCATTCTCCTGGGCAAAAACGCTTCCCAAAATGTTCACCGCACGATTATTGGTCTTCAACGTAGAAAGTAATCCAGCTGTGATGTAATGATCCTTGAAGAGTTCTACTTCGTAGGGGGCTTCAGAAAGTACATAAAACGGATTTTCAAGGGGTTCGACCAAAATAGCATAAGACACTTCTTTAGAATTTGGCGTGTATTTTCCTCCCCATCCACGCCATACCAATAGCTTCACTCTAAAAGCATGATGCGTTTCGGATTGTGCCTCCAAGGTTTTGGTGATTTCCTCTTCTAAAAATTCCAAAGTAAAGTCCATGGGTATTTCCATACGCATTATACGCATAGAAGCCATCAATCGAAAATAGTGGTCTTCCCAGAAAAGAATTTTTCCTGCAGATACTTTAATAGTTTCGAAAACTGCATCTCCATAATGCAATCCTCTATTATTGAACGACATCTTGGCATCCTTACCCGAAACAATGGTACCGTTGTAATTTATCATAAAAAAACCGCCTTTGAAGTAAGACGGTGCAAAGATACTTTATTCCGATCTTCTTTTACGTAGAGCCTAAGATATGTTTTAGATTGGAGACCATATTATCCCAAAGCATTTTCCCTTCTTCTATCTCATCCTCTTCGGCGAAATCGGTAACCATTAGAGAAACATCTTTGGTAATATCGTCGACTTGAATGCGCAACTCGAAATAGAAATCCGTATCCTCATCATCTTCCCAACGAAACTTTATACGTTCACCACTTTTTTTACCCAGCAATTGCGCGCGTTCTTCACTGCCTTCCCAGATAAAGGTGAAAAATTCACCTCGAGAGTTGACATTGTCTGCGTACCATTCGCTCATACCGGAAGGAGTTGATATATATTGATATAGTAGGGATGGAGAAGCCTTTATGGGAAACTCCATTTCGTATTTTATTTTTTCATCCATGTGGTATAATTCAGTTAGCTTTTGCCCCAATATAGATATTAATTTGAAACTTAAAAAGAAAGGTCTGCAAATTTTTCACCCCGATCGTTAAACAACGGAAATCACCTCCATATGGCAATTCAATTCTATTATTCCGTATATTTAAGTATTGCGGGTATCACCATGAAACATGACGTAAATCATTGTTAAACATTCCTTCGGATTATAGATTTGACTTAAAATCACAACCATGAATCGAATACTTTTACCCACCGATTTCTCTGAAAACTCGAAAAACGCAATTATCTATGCTCTTGAGTTTTTCAGAGGCCAATCCTGCCATTTTGTAATTTTGAATGTACAGAAGCCGTCAGAATTTGTCTTGGATGATTTCTATACCGCCCCAGCGACGGCCACCTTGCATGAAACCATTTTAACCGATAATAAAAAGGCCTTGGAAACTTTACTGAAGGAGTTAAAAGAACCATATCTTTCAGAAAACTATTCCTTCAAGGCCGTAACAGAATTCGATTCATTGACCCACGCAATATCACAAATGATAGATACCGAAAACTTGGATCTTGTTATCATGGGCTCCAATGGAGCTACGGGTGCAAGTGAAATTGTTTTTGGAAGCAATACCTTGAAAGTCATTCGCCAAGTAGATTGTCCCGTACTTATTATTCCTGAAGGGTATCGCTACCAGAAGCTGGATACCTTGCTATTTTCTGTACATAATCAGGAAATTGATATTCAAAAAATGGGACTTCTCAAAAATATTATCAAATTGAAAAAACCGAAGGTACGGTTGTTGAATATAGAAGATGCAGGTAAGTCTAAGGAGCGTCCATATGATTCTTCACAATTAGATCACTTTTTCGAGCAGAAAATACATGAATACCACACCCTGGAAGGAGTTCCACTAGCGATCGGAATCGATGCTTTTGTGCAACTGCACTCGGTACAACTTCACGCCCTGTTCATGGAACGGGAAAGTTTTTTGAAGCGTTTCCTAATAGGATCTGCCAATTCTGAGATTAACTACAAAAGCCGGGTTCCTCTCTTAGTACTTCGCCATATCAATTAGAACCCCAAAAAGGGTATTAATTATGCCGTCTAGACCAGGCGAACAAGAAAATAATTGCAATTATAATCATGGCCACCAAGGCAGCTCCCAGGAAATAATCTTCCCTCATAGATGCATCATCCTGCATGGCGTAAAAAAGGGTAACAACTAAATTTTTCATAACTACTAGTTTAGGATTGTAATTCGTGTTTTGCGGCTTTTCCCATATCCCAAGCATGTAAGCTCTCAATGGTCTGCTCTGCAATGTTTTTTAGGGCTTCATTTGTGGCAAAAGCCTGGTGCGGAGTTAGTAAAATCTTTGGATGGTTCAACAATCTTATTAAATGTGGATCTTGAATATAGGAGTCATCCGAATGATCATAGAAAAAGACCCCGCTTTCTTTTTCATAAACATCTGTCGCATAACCGGATACCCACCCTTCATTCAGGGCATTGAACATGTCCACCGTTTTAACAATGGCCCCTCTTGCTACATTCACAATAATGGGTTTGTTTTCAAGCTGCTTCAGGAAAGATGCATCCAATAAATGATAGGTCATGGAAGTTAAGGGTAAGCATATAAATAAAATATCTACCTGTCGCGATAATTCTTCTTTAGAAACATATGTTACTCCATATTCAGATTGCAGTGCTTCATCGACTAAAGTATCGTTGGCGAAAAGCGAGCATCCAAATCCATACATGATTTTAACAAGCACTCTTCCTATGCGGCCCGTTCCCATCACACCCACTTTTTTATTATGAATATCCATACCCACCAAATGATCCAACGAAAAGTTGTTTTTATGGATTTGTTCTTGTGAAACGACTATCCTCCGATTGAAGGTTTGCAATAACGCCACCGCATGTTCGGCAATGGCATTGGGGGAATAATCCGGGGCATTGGCCACTTTAAAGCCCAATTTCTTCGCTTGCGCTACATTGATATTATCATACCCCGCAGAACGTAAGGTGATGTATTTTACACCAAAATCTTTCAATTTCTCTAAAACAATGGGAGACGGATCATCTGCCGAAAAAATGGATACTGCTTTGTGACCCAAGGCTTTCATAGCAGTTTCGCTAGTGAGGCGCTCTGTTATGAAGGTAAAATCATGAGAGCCGTCGTTGGCCTTTTCGAGAAATGGAAGTTCGAACTTCTTTGCACTATAAACGAGTACTTTCATAAATGAACAATTAGGATTTTACGATCCTCAAGGGATTGGACCAGGGTTTTCACATAGTCCTTAATGTTCCTGTCGCGTTTAGAACCTTCAACAATATCGATGGTTCCACTCCAAAGTAATTCCCTTTCCTTTTCTGGGCAGATACAGTAGAGATTGGTCTGCGCTTGATAGACTTTATAAGATTGGTATTCATTTTTGAATTGTGAAGCATCCTGCGACTGATAAAAATCCTCGCGAAAGGAATTAAAGGAATTATCGAAATTGCGCAGGGCCTGCATGAGGCTGACCTTGTCTTCGGAGCCCACGATCTTAGAAAACAAAATAGCATCGAAACCAGCATCGAGAAGTTGCTGTTCTATCTTGTTCAATTCAGTTTCCGATTTGTGTTCATCGGCAAAGGAAGTCTCAAAAAAATCGATACTCCTCACAGCAATAACATCTTCCCTTTCCAATTGGGTAGCTAGTTCTTTTTCGAATTGCATTCGCAGTTCCTTGTCCTGAGCCAGACCAATCACCAAAACTTTGTTGGCTTCAAAATGCAGGGCTTCTGGACTTTCCCATTCGTCTACCAATTTGCTCGAAGAACAACTGGAAAACAGTATCAGGAGGGTAGCAATAATTAATATCGGTTTCATACTATTCAATTTTTGAGTTTTTATGGGTTAATTTGAAATTCGTTTCCTTTTGCTCTTCTTCATGATTTGTTGAATAAGGTCAAAGATCTTCCGTTTGGTGTTTTTGTAGTTTTTTAAGTAATCCAACACCTCCATTTTAAGGAAGTAATGAGCTTCCTTGAACTTTTTTTCCTCTTGTATTTGATCCTTACCATCTACCAGGATTTCCAGTTCATTATGATGTTTCAGTACGTTGGTGAGCAATTGACTCACCTGTTTCTCCTCTTCGAACAACTCACTGATAAGAGCCTGCCCTTCTTCTTTTATGTCATCTGAAATAAGTGCCAAGGTGTGGTTGGCAATGAGCTGGTTAAGAAATCCCTGTTCCACCTGAACGAATTCCAGTTCGGATTTCCATTCCAAGGTCGCCTCATGGAGTTCTTCTGGGCTGCTCCATTCTACAAATCGATATAATGGTGTTGTTTTTTTCATGGTATCGTATTAAAAAATGGCGGAAGGTTTCTCCTCAGTACCATTCCGCCATTTAAGGTCAAACAATCTCAATTACTTTTTTGGGTGAGGCTTCAAGCTCTTCGTTCTTCTGAAGACTTAATTTTAAAATCCCATCCTTATAGGTAGCCTGTACCTTCTTGTCTTGGTTCACCGAATTGGGGAGCCGTACTTTTCTATCAAATTCCTGATAGCTGAATTCCTTTCGGGTATACCCCTCATCTCCTTCTTCGGATTCTTCTTTTTCCTTTTTGGCACTTACGTGAAGGTATTCGTTCTCCAAGGTTACTTGAATGTCTTCCTTGGAAAATCCTGGAACAGCGAGTTCGATCTCAAAACCACCACTGTTCTCCTTTACGTTCATGGCCGGTACATTTCTTTCCTTTGTGAAGAAATCATCCGCGAAGAAATCATCGGTATCAAACCAGGTAGAAAGCCCTTCCGATAGCCAAGGAAACCTTCTTTTGTTGAATTTTACTAGTGACATAATACTAAGTGATTTAAGGTTATTGAATTGAGGAATAAAAATACTTCCTAGCCGGCCAAATCGAAATGACAATTATCAGCTTTACAGACTTTTAGAATGGTTGACCTAAATTAAATTATACCATCAATTTTACACTGTCGTACAATTGCGGTAATGAAGTATGCCAACCATGAACATCGTGAATTTTGGTCCTTAGAACATCGCGAGCCGTTGCTTCTCCATGAACGAGAAAAACGCTTTCAGGAATATTCTTAATACCATCGATCCAATCTAATATCCCTTCTTGATCGGCATGGGAAGACAATCCCTCTACATGATGAATTTGTGCATGTACTGGCAAATATTTGCCAAATATTTTCACCTCATGAGCCCCTTCCAACAGTTGACGCCCCCTTGTACCTTCTGCTTGATACCCCACCAATAATATGGAGGTGCTTGGTTCGTCGACCAATTGTTTTATATAGGTGAGAACGCGCCCTCCAGTGACCATTCCACTTCCAGCAATCACTACCTTTGGTCTGGGGTCATCTATGGTCTCCCATGTTTCCTTGTAAGAAGTGACAATGTGCATCCTACGATCTAAGTTCCTAAGGTCTTTGGGAGTGAGTTTATGCCAACTGGGAAATCGTTCGAATACGGAGAAAACATTATGGCCCATGGGGCTATCAATGAAAATGGGAATATTGGGAATATGATTCTTTTTGTACAATGACCAAAACAAAAACATGAGTGTCTGTAGTCGTTCTACAGCAAATGAGGGAATGATAAGGGTTCCTCGATGGCTAAGAGTATGTTGCACCAAATCGATTAATTTTTCAAAAATGTCCTCTTTCGGATGCAATTTGTTTCCGTAAGTACTTTCTAAAAAAAGATAATCTGCCCATTCAGGCTTTTGAGGCGCCTCGAGTAGAAAATCATCGGTGCGACCAATATCCCCAGAAAAGACAACTATTTTTCCGAAAATATCAATTTCAATAAATGTAGAACCGATGATATGACCATTAAAGCGGAAACGTACTTGGATACCTTCAAAAAGGGGCAGCCACTCCCCTTCGGTCACTGCCTTGAAATACGACAGCGTTCTTTCAGTATCGTATTCTGTATACAATGGCAACGGTGGTTTATGCCTTGAATATCCTTCTGCCTGGGCTCTTTCGGCCTCTTCTTCATGGATCTTAGCACTATCCTTTATAATAATCTCTGTTACGGCAAGTGTGGGTTGCGTGCCCCAAATTTCTCCTTGAAAGCCTTGTTTCACCAGTCTGGGCAAGTAACCAACATGATCCAAATGCCCGTGGGTTAATAATACATAATCAATCCGATCTACTGGAAATGGAAAATCCTCCCAATTATGTTCCCGTAGGGTTTTTAACCCTTGAAATAAACCACAATCCACCAACAAGTTACCTTTGGGAGTTTCCAATAAAAACTTGGAACCTGTGACAGTTCCCGATGCTCCTAAAAAATGTACACGAACCGTTCTCATATTATTTAATGGCACAGAGTGTTTTTATATCATTCAAGATTCTTTCCTTTCGAGTCTTGGCAACCCCCAAATGATCCAGATAAAATTGATCATGGATTAATTGACGGCACAACACCACATCACGACTTAACAAAAACTGCTTTTCTCTTTTGGAAAGTAAAGTAGAAACGGTAATGGGGTATAAACCCAAACGATCAATGCGATCTTTTAATCCATTGTCCTTAGGGTAATCCCAACTTAAAAGATACAGCCCCGCACAATTGCCATAAAGTCTCGCATCTTTGGTAAATCGGGTGTTGGTAGCGACCCAACATTCTGTAGGAGCCTTTTCGGTGGTATCTTCTTCGAAATTCATGAGAATATCCCGATAGCGGGAATGAATATACAGCGGCACTTTTACATCGGATTTGTGGCCTTGGTCTCCATGGAATTTACATTCAACCAAAGTGGTCTTTCCATTTTTTTTGGCAACAATATCAACTTCATGCGTAATACATTTACCCTGTATAAAAATATTCATCATAGTTTCATACCCAGAATATTGTAATATGGCCGCAACAAAACGTTCGAAAGGGAATCCTGTTGGGCCCAAATCGTAAATGGCTCTTTTTAGTTTGTATCGTGAAGCATAGGCAGGTTTTTTCTTTTTTAGCATAGAAAAGGCTCGCTTGTAGATCTCTTTTGTAGAAATCCCCGGGTATAACTCCTCCTTTACCACGTCAACAATCCGCGTTACGGTTTGCTGATCTGCACCACTGCGTTCCAATGAATTTTGCAATCTTTCGAATTGGAACTTTACCCTCTCTCCGGAGGCCTTGGTAACCTCTATCTCTTGTTTTTCCATGGCCGCAGTTATGGACGGGCCTTATTTCCGCCAAAATAATCTCGAACCCAAGTTTTCATCTGATTTTCGGTCATGCTATCGGCTTTTTGCAATGCCGAAACCTTGTCTGCAATATGCTTATAAGTTTGGTTGATTTTCTTCACCAATTTTTGTCCGGTCTCGGCAGGCCCAAAAACAAGAATATCATCTGCAGCATCTAGATGTTGACAAATATGATCGAAATAGGCTTTGGTCTGCTGTTTCTCACGAGCCAAGTACTTGCTATCCTGAACCACATCCTGTGGTCCACCTTTCATGCGTGTACCGGATCCACCATGAGGGCGAAAACTCTCAATCTTAGAATCGATTCTTACCACTTGTTGTTCCCCTTCGCCCTTTTGCACTATGATAAAGGCTTCTTTTTTGTCGAGCCAAATTCCAACTTTCTTCATGATATGCGATTTTAGTTTCTTAGATCGTGCATTGCCAATAAAGGTATTTCGGAATCGACACCGATCTTTTTGACCAGAGGTTGATTGAACACCGTATTGAAAAATGTATGCTTCTTGTTTATAAATGCAATCATTTCGCTATCACGACTCTGCACAAATAAGCGCAAGGCAACATCTATACTGGTATTCTCCAAGGTATGGAAGGAGTAATCTAAACCTTCAAAGTATTCTTCCAATAAGGCTTTGTAATTTTCCTGAACCTCATCCAACTCCAATTCTTGGCGCACGTGAAGCACACGAATGGGTGCATTGGTAATTCGGGCAATTTCGATAAGGTATTGAAGTTCCCTTCTTTTAAAATGTGTCCGAAAGCTTGTTGGGAATACAATCTCATTGGGCTCTGTAAATAAGGTCCCAGGAGGAATGGCAAGAACAGGACAGTTTCTTATTTTCTCCATCGCCATAACGGCGTTACTACCAAAAGCTACATTGAGACTGTCGGTTTTACCTTTGGTTCCCATGACTACCAAATCGATGTCCTTCTTCTCGATCACATCCTTCATTGCTGGAATAAGATCCTTTTCACTAGAGAGGTAGAAGTAGTTATGCTCGGGTGATTCGTCCCGAAATGTTATGCGTTGTGAAATCTTCTTCAGCTCGTTCTCAGATTTTTCAAGGAGTACCTGTCTGTGGTTTCCTCTAGAAAAAGGAGAAGAAGCTAGTTCTTCTGCAGTATATTCATTGATGTCATAGCAATTGAGTACATACATATCGCATTCTTCATTCTTGAAAAGCTCCAAAGCATAACACATTGCTCCCCAGGCATTTCTGGAGAAATCGGTGGGAATAAGAATTTTCTTTTTCATGGCTAAAAACGTTAAAGATTCATGTTGTAAATGTATTTCCCATTTTATTCAAAAACCATGATATCCGTCACTTGGTTGCGGGAATCATAAGAAATGGAACCCCAGGATGCAGCCCTACTTTTTTTACAATAGACTCCCGGAACAAACTTTTAAGAAATCCGTGTTTATAATAGATCATGGCCAAAAGGTCAATATGGTTGGCATACACATAATCGGTAATCACTTCGGTTTTGCTGAATCCCTTATGGAGCCAAAAAACATCATGTGGAACAGAACCTAATTGTTCCTTAAGTTTGGCCATATGTTCCCTTTTATCTAGGGCTAGTTTTTCTTCTTCCTTAATATGTAGTATGTGTAATTTCCCTCCATAGAGTGATGCCATATCAAGCAGCGGTGCTAGTTCTTCATCCTGACAGGGAAATTCGAACCCAGTGGCAAATGCAATGCGCTCCAAAGGCCTATAGTCCATTTCTTCGGGAATCACCATAAGGGGCGCATGTTTAATATTCTTAATAATGCGCACGGTATTGCTCCCCAATAGAATCCCTTGCGCTCCGGTTTGCCCTTTGGTTCCCATAAGAACAAGATCAATGTGTTTGCTGTTAATAAGATAATTAACTTCCTTGGCAAGTTTACGGGAAGTGGAAATGGTCTCAAATTCATGTCCCTTTCCTTCAGTATCGCGGGTAATAGAATGTTTTAGCTCTTGCAATTGGGTCTTCGCAATGGCAACCAGCTCATCGATGACCTCTTCAGAACGGCCTATATCTACCCGACTTGTCAATCGGGATACTTCACTTTCAAAAGAATGTAGTAAATAAAACCGGCAAGGTTCATTTTCGTACAAGCGCGTAGCATACAGTAATGCATTATAGGCATTGTTGGAAAAATCGGTAGGAATTAAAATTTTTTTCATAACTCAGGTTTAAGAATGGATACGTTCTACAGAAGGAATGACCATGAAGGGTACTTGGGTATGATACACCAGTTGATTGATCACCGGTTTGAACAACAGGTTTTCAAAAAACGTATGTTTATTATGAATCATCGCCAAGAAATTGATCTTATGCTTCACTTGTAATGCCTCCACTGCTTCGACGACTTCTACCCCCTCGGCTGTATGGAAAATATGTGCCACATTTTTAAAATAGGCATCCAAGAAGTCTTTATTATCTTTTTGGGAATCGTTCAACGGAGTTCCATGATAGGCATTCAGTATATTGGTTCGGGAGGTGTGGCTTTCAGAAATATCGCGAAGTATAGAAAAAGACTTGTTTTCACGATCGAATTTAAAATCTGTTGCAAATAATATCTCTTTGGGCACCTCATAGTGAAAACTCGCAGGAACTACTACTACGGGACACTCCACACGCTTTATGGTATGCATGGTTTGCGTTCCCAGAAACACCTCTTTGGCACCTGTAGCGCCGGTGGTACCCATTACCACTAAATCTATATTCTGATTGGCAATAAGCTCGTTGATTTCTGCAGCCAGCATATTAAAGGCAGAGAGCTTCACGAAAATATGTTTTGCATCTACGAATTCGTTCTTAATGCGCTCCTCTACTTCATCCAATCCCTTTCTGGATTTGGCCGAAGCCATTTTCTCCAGTTCCAAGGCCGAATAACTATTTACCATGTTTACCCCCACATAATAAGAGGCGGGCGTGTATGTATTGAGCAAATAGAAAGTACAGGGTTCATCCTTAAATAATTGAACCGCATATCGTATTGCATTGTATGCATTTTCGGAGAAATCGGTGGGTAAAATAACTTTTTTCATGTTCGTATTGATTTAGTTTATCGCGGTAAATTTTGCATGATTAGGAAAGGTATTTTCAAACTAAGTCCCATGGTGTCAATGGTTGAATCCTGTAAAACACTTTCCATATAGGAATGCCTAGAATTGACCATGACGAGGAAATTGATGTCATCATCTTCCATTTTTTTGTTAATAGCAGTGGTGAGATGGTCCCCTACCATATAGGAGTGTGACACTTCGTTGGGATCCATACTACTATCTAAAAACCGTTTATTGTCTTCTTGCCTATGCGATAGTACCTTGTGTCTAGAGAGGTACAAAAATTGCATACGAGCCGAAAAGCTTCTGGCAAGGATATTCAACAGTTTCAATTCCCTTCGTTTATAAGGCAACATATAATTGGTAGGGAACAAAATATTTTCTGGAGGATTCTTATGGTATGCCACAGGAACCATTAATACGGGACACTTCACATACTTGGCCACTTGCAGTGCCTGACTTCCAAATGTGATATCTCGATTATCGGTCTTTCCTTTGGTTCCCATAATGATAAAATCCAGATCTTCAGAATTGGCCATTTCATTACAGGCATCGACCAAGGAGGCAAAAACGGCCTTGTATTCGTAATTGTGCTTGGGATTGGGAGAGATTTCGAGCATCTCGGCTATAACCCCTTGCAGGGACCGGTCAATGGCTTCTTTTGTCTTATCTTTATATAGATCGAAAAACTCTCTGGACATTTCCATGGTGTTGGCGTATACATCATCTGCAAAACAATGAATCACCAAGAACTCGCATTTTTGGTATTTGAGCAGTTCCATGGCATACCTAATGGCGTTGCAAGCATTTTCTGAAAAGTCGGTTGGAATGAGTACCCGTATCATCTTTATCTGTATATATTACTTCAAAAGTATGGGGGGATTGGCGACTAAAAAATGATATCGGTCAGGTGCAATGCACGAACCTATTCATGTAATACCAAAAAAGGAATCTTGGTGTGGTAGCTAACCTTTTCGGCAGAGGTTTTAAACAGTAAACGCTGGAAAAAATTGATGTTTTTGGCCACCATCGCAATGAGTTGCACATTATTATCTTCAACAAATTCTGCCAAACCTTCCTCCATGGGTACCTTTGGGCAAAAATGGAACGCATGGGATCGATCTTCTAGAAAATCCATCAGAAAGTTCAAATGCTCCAATTGTTCATCACTCATCGCTTTTTCTTTGTCGGTAAGATGGAGTATGTGCAATGTAGGTTGGTGCTGCTCAATGATTTCGACAAGGGTTAATAGGATTTTGTTCTTATAATAGCTGTGGAAGTCTGTAGGAAGTACGATATTGGAAATGGGCTCAAATCTTGCAAATTCGGGAACGATTAGGATGGGACATTTTACTCGCGCAATCACTTCACCGGTTCGGCTTCCCACGGTTACTTCTTTTAAACCGGTGGCACCTTTGGTTCCCATGAGAATAAAATCTATGGAATGATCTGCAACTTCTTGTTTAATCCCTTCAATAAAAAAAGAATGTCTCAGTTTGGTATGGAATTGATGCCTTGTAGCTGGAAAATCTGATTCAATTCGTTCAAGGATTTCTTCCAAACGTTTGCTGCTTGTTACTGTATTTTGAGGTGCAACTAAAATACCATTGGCAACGGTATCACGGTGTTCCCGATTAAACAGATCTATATGCAGTAAATGGAAATGGGCAGGTTCATGCGCAAAAAACTGAATGCCATAACGAATGGCATTCCATGCATTCTCAGAGAAATCTGTTGGAACTAAAACATTGATCATTTCTATTCTTTAATAGAAACAAAAGTATTTTTATAAGATTCTTGAAAATATGATAAATATCAGTTATCCGATTCGCTCCAGCTGATCCAGTTTCAATATTCGAATATTCCTACCTTCAATTTCGATGAGTCCTTCTTTCTTAAAGCTTGAAAGTGTGCGAATTAGGCTTTCTGTGGCAATTCCTGCAACACTTGCAAGATCATGACGGGATATCTTAATATTCTCTGTAGGCTTTTTATGCAATACCTCAGCAAATTGCAAGATGGTTTGTGCCGTTTTTCTGCGAACAGAGCTATATGCCATCTGCAATAGTTGCTCTTTGATTTCGGCAAGGTTGTTCGTCAACAAATTTATGAGTTCCAGGGAAACCGTATTACTTTGGGATAAAACCTCCTTGATTTCCATTTTAGACATCCCAGCCAAGGTCACATCTTCGAGAGCACTTGCGGATTCCTGATAGGGAACATTATCAACAAAGGATGTAAAACCTAGAAAATCATCGGGTTCGTGTAAGGCAGTGATCAATTCCTTGCCTTTTTCGTCCATGCGATGCGTCTTTACCACCCCTTTAAGGATGAGATAGACAAAGTTGGAATGTTCACCTTCCTGATAGATACTTACCCCTCTTTTAAATTCTGAAATGGCTCCGTTATCATCGAAGAAATTCTTCAATTCATTAAGGTTCCTAAGGGCTTCCTCATTATTTACTTGGGGCTCCTGTTGTCCTTCTGCTCTGTGCTTTGCCAGGATCTCCGCTTTTGCCAAACGGCTTTCCAAAGCACTCAACAACTCCTCTTCTTCGAAAGGTTTGGTTAAATAATCATCGGCACCCAAATCCATTCCCTTACGGATTTCTTTATGCTCTGTTTTCGCTGAGAGAAAAATAAAAGGAATATATCTTGTATCGGCATGATTGGAAAGGGATTCGAGAACTTGATAACCATCTACCTCGGGCATCATGATATCGCAAACCACAATATCCGGGGCTTCTGCTTTGGCTTTTTCTATACCCACCCTCCCGTTGGGAGCAGTTACGATGGTATATCCCGAAATTTCCAATAGTTCGGCGGTATTCTCTCGAAGTGCAGTATCGTCTTCGATGATTAGGACTTTCTTCATTTTTGGGTTGGTAAGGGGGTTATTGGTATGGCAATGGTAAATGTACTGCCCTTGCCTTCTTCACTGCTAAAGTTAATACTCCCTCCAAGATTCTCCAAATGACTTTGAACGATATTTAAACCAATACCCGTTCCTTGATCCGTCAAAGCATTTTCTGCCCTGAAGTATCGATCGAAAATAAACTTCTGTTCTTTCATCGGGATTCCAATTCCTTCGTCAATCACAGAGATCATCAATGCCTCATTTTCCGGTATCACTACGAGTTTTATTTCAGTATTCTCTGGGGAGTATTTAACGGCATTGTTTACCAAATTGGTGAGCACCAAAACAAGGATCTTCTCATCAAAATCTATCTCGATGGTATCGACCTGCTCCGGGTAGAGAATCCGCTGTCCTTCCTTGAGGTTGGAATTGGCATCATAAATCACTTCATTAACAACCTTACTGAGTGGAAATTTAGAGAACTTATAATTCACCTTGCCACTTTCCAAACGTTCTATGGAAAGAAAGTCATTAATAATATTGTTCAGGTATTTTACCTTATTCTGAATAGTTTTAAGATGCTTTTCCCTTTTCGGCTGTTGTGCTCCTTCGGTATATTTACCAATCAATGTAGCTGATGTAAGAATACCACTCAAAGGGGTTTTGAACTCATGGGAAACCAAGGAAAGGAATTTGGTCTTCAATTCATTAAGCTCCTTTTCTTTCTCCAAGGCTTCAGTTAGCTGACTCGTCCTTTCCCGAACCGTTCTCTCAAGGTTTTGTGTATAATTCTTGCGTTCGGTGATGTCTGTAACAATGGCCATAACATAGCGAAACCCTTCGATATTGAAAGGGTTCAATCCGGCCTCCACGGGAAATTGGGAACCATCTTTTTTCACACCAAACAAATCCCTACCCTTACCCATACTTCTTTTATCACCTTGCTCCATGAACTTGGAAACATGGCCCCCATGTTGCTTTCTATAATTGGAGGGTACAAGGGTGTCAAGGGGTTTCCCAATCAACTCCTGCGTGTCATAACCGAACATTTCGTTGGCCGCATTGTTTACAGCTGCAATTTGTTGCTCTGGATTCACCACGATGATCCCTTCCGATACGGAATCGAAAATGGTTTCAAATACCTCGGAATACTTATCCTGAAAAAACTTCATGAATCAAAAGTACGCATTCCTACACGATTATTTGAAACTGACAATTGTCATAGTTATCCTTTTTTTGGGAAGCTATCTTGCCCCCATAAAATGTAATAATCATGACTACAGAAGAGCTTCAAGTATCATTTTACCAAGAAATCGGACAATTGTTCTATGCCATAGCTGCTGCGGATAAAGTGGTTCGAAAATCTGAATACGATGCCCTAAGAAAGTTGATCAAGGATAAATGGATTTCCATGGATTCTTATACAGATGCTTTTGGGGCAGACGCTGCTTACCAAATAGAAATAGTATTTGATTGGTTCGATTACGAACAACTGAATGCTCAGGAATGCTTCGTTAGTTTCGCAGGTTTCTATAAGGGCAATAAGGAGCTTTTCTCTAAGGAACGAAAAGATCTCATTCTTAAAACCGCACATGCTATAGCCGGGGCATTTGCTGGGAAAAACAAATCCGAACTTATATTGCTTTCCCAATTAACCTTACTGTTTAAGGATTGAGACGTAAAAACAAAAGTGTGAAGTGACTTTTTGTTTGGATGTAGTTTTTTAACTTCGAAGAAGGTGCGTTTCATGTTAGGCGCACCTTTCTTTTTTGGCTACTGATCGATATCATATTTTCCCCCATTTGCGCAAGGTACCTTTATCACATAAAATCCCATCTTATGAAGTTATTATCAATATTCACGATGCTTTTACTCTTCGTTGGTTGTAAATCGGATCCTGATAAAGTCACTGTAGAATCCACCGAATATCCGATAGAATCAACCTCTGAAGAACCTTTAGATAGTATGGTTCCCATAACCCGTGAGGATCTAGACTTGAAACGACAGGAGTCCATTGAGCTAAAACAAAAGTCCCTCATCGATCTTGAAGATGAAAAGGACCAATTGCAAGAACTGATCATTGAAAAAAACTATGTGAACGAACAGGATCTATTCACCATAGACTTTCGTTATCCGCTGCTCAACGAAGAAATAAAATCGTCCTACGAAAACTTCAATGAATACATAAACGAACATTATGTAGACATCATAGGTACAGAAGCTGGTATTTTAGAGGACAAAGAACTTCTTTGTGATACTATACGAACCAACCGGTTTCGTGAACGACGCTTTATCGATTATAAAATTTACAATGTAAACGACCAATTGGTGAGCATTCTCTTTTATAAGGAGAATTTTTACTCGGGAACCCTGCATCCTACCTACTCTTTTGAATGTATGAATTTCGACCTCAACCGCTCGGTTTTTATGCGGTACGATGATTTCTTTATTAAGGGATCTGAAGAAGAATTCAGAAAAATACTCAATGAAGTTATCACCAGTAAAATTTACGAAGGGGATATGTATTATGATTGCTGGGAAATATCGGAAGATGACTTCTACGAATACAAGGACAATTTTGTATTGGACGACTACTGCGTAGAATACTACTTCGATGATTGCATTGTTTGCCCTTCCTATACGGGTAGTTATTCTGTTCGCATACCCTTGGAAGAACTCCTTCCTGTTTTGAAAAAGTACGATGTAAATCCCTTGGTATTCTAAGCAATCGATATGAAACTAGTAGGAACTATATATGCCATCATCTACCTATTCTTATGCGTAGTGATGTTCACCTTGCCTAATTTCAGTCATCCGGATTACTCAATCATTGAAAATTCGTTGAGTGAGTTGGGGGCACAAAATACGCCAGGGAATTGGTTAATGAATCTCGTATTCTTTTTATTGGCCATCGTAGTAGTCCTGCTAGGAACTAAAAAACTAAAGCGATTTTGGTTCCCACTTTACTTACTTTACTTTTTTGCATTCTGTCTGTTTTTTACCGGCATATTCCAGCATGCTCCCATTGCACAGGTGTCGTTTTCCATGCCCGAGCACATTACGCATGCCGTATTTTCTTCGCTTACCGGCATTGTCTTTTGTGTATTCTGTGCTTCGCTCATACCCTTTGTTAAAAGGCGAATGGAAAAAGCAACGGCCGTTCTCATGTGTGCACTGGCCATCGGATTCTCATTGCTTATGTTTCAATTTTCAGAATACAAAGGGGTATTTCATAGGCTATTGTTCCTATTTGCCTTTGCCTGGATTTTATATGCATTGGTTACCTTTAAACTTATACATCCCAAAGTTGGGAAACCACTCTAATCCAATCAAATACAACCCATGAAACCACTCAACACCTATATAGACCACACACTTTTAAATCCTTTGGCCAATACAGACGACATTGAACGCCTTTGTAAAGAAGCTCAAGAATTTGGGTTTTATAGTGTCTGTGTAAATAGTAGTAACGTATTTCTTGCTGCTAACGAATTAAAAGATTCTCCTGTTAAGGTGGTCGCAACTATCGGTTTCCCGTTAGGTGCTTCTTCATTGCAGTCAAAAGTAGCCGAAGCCCGCCAAGCCATTAAAGATGGAGCAGATGAAATAGACATGGTTATCAATCTAGGGCGATTGCAGTCCGAACTCACGAAATCGGTTCGGGAAGAGATTTCCTCAATTAAAAAAGCCATCGGGCGTCGTGTTCTAAAGGTGATCATAGAAACCTGCTACTTAAGCGATCCACAGAAAAAACTAGCCAGCGCCATTGTGAAAAAGGCAGGAGCCGATTTCGTCAAAACCTCAACTGGATTTGGCAAAAGTGGTGCTCATTTAGCCGATATAAAACTGATTAGGACTACAGTGGGTAATTCCATGGGAATAAAAGCCTCCGGTGGTATTAAGACAGGAGAACAAGCCCTGGCCTTTATCGAAGCAGGCGCTGACCGAATAGGCACTTCATCCGGAATTCAAATCATGAATTCCCTAAAAGAAAATTCATCATGAGTATACATTTAGAAGCACGTCCCGGCGATATCGCCGATTCCATTCTCTTGCCAGGAGATCCTTTGAGAGCCAAATGGATTGCCGAAACATTTTTAGAAAATCCTTTTTGCTATAACGACGTGCGTGCCATGTTGGGCTATACCGGAACGTTTCAGGGAAAAAGAATATCGGTACAAGGAACGGGTATGGGGATTCCTTCGGCCCTTATTTATTGTCATGAACTCATAACAGAATACGGGGTAAAAAACCTTATTAGAGTGGGGAGTGCAGGTTCCTATCAGCCTGATATTGGTCTTAGGGATATAGTTATAGCCATGGCTGCTTCCTCTACTTCGGGGATCAATAATTCACGATTTATCAATGCCGATTATTCCCCCACCGCCAATTTCGATCTGTTCATGAAGGCGGCAACCTACGCCAAGGAAAACAACATTCCCATTAAAGCGGGTAATGTACTTTCCAGTGACGAGTTTTATGAGGACGACCCAGAGGCCTACAAAAAATGGGCAGACTTCGGTATACTATGTGTTGAAATGGAGGCTGCTGGATTATATACCATTGCTGCCAAGCACGATGTAAGAGCGTTGGCCATCCTTACCATTTCCGACTCCTTGGTGAGCAAAGCCCAAACCAGTGCAGAAGAAAGGGAAACTTCTTTTTCCAAAATGATAGAAATCGCACTTCATACACTTTCATAAACAAAAAAGAAGCGAAACTTTTCAGCTTCACTCCTTCCTCTTTTAAGTGTTAGATATTTGAATTAGCCCGGTTAAATCTTAAATGTGACCACGGGGATTTTGGCATGATTTACCAATTCTTCTCCTAGACTTCCGGCAAAGAAATGCATGAGGCCTTTTCGGCCGTGGGTTGGCACCGCAATGGCATCTGCACCATAAGCATTGCTATAGGTAAATATTCCATCTTCGATGGAGTGGTCGCAATAGTAACTAATATTTTTATAGAGATCCCTATCATCGTCATCGGCTGCGAGCAAGAAATTATAGGCTTTTTCTTCCAGGTCGCTGGTTCTACTGAATCGATCAGGCGTATTTACATACAACATCTGGAATTTAGCTCCAAAAAGATTGGCGAACGCTCGTGCCTTTTTAAAAGCGGGAATATAATCTTTCGAAAAGTCGCAGACGAACACCAAACTATCTAAACTGAAGTTCATGATTCTATTCTTAACGACCAATACGGGAACACTGGAGGTACGCACTACCTTTTCGGTATTGGACCCTACAAAAATCTCGCGCATACCACTGCTGCCATGGGAACCCATGACAATAAGATCTGCGTTCTGTTCTTGGGCTACTTGATCCAATTCCTTGAATTCTTTATAGTTCTGAACAATAGTCTGAACACTGATGTCCTTTAGGTATTCCTTTTCCAGGAAATCCTCAAACCGCTTCTCGGCAAGTTTCATATAGTACATAGCTTCGAAGACCTCTTGGGATTCATCCTTGGTTAGAAATGAAGGTTCCAATCCCATCATATGGACCATAACCAATTGGCTGTTGTACTTTTTGGCCAATTGAGCAGCAACTTCCAATGCAAATTCGGAATGTTCGGAAAAATCTACGGGAACAATAATATTCTTCATAGTAAATGATTTAAGATTAGGAATGTGGTGTGAATACAGCTTTACGTTTTTTGAGCTGACGCTCCAGATCGGAAATGGTTTCCTTAACGGCCATTTCGAAGTTCTTCTCTTTAGAAGTGGCAAAAATCCGAGGGCCTGGAGCACTCAATTCGATTTCACATACTTTGTTTACACCAGTGGCTTCTTGCCCGGTTTTAAAATGAACGTTGGCACTGATAAGCCATTCGTACTTTTTCGAAAGTTTCTGAAGCTTCCCAATCGTGTATTCCGTCATGGTTTCACTATGGGGCATTTTTACATATTGAATGGAAATTTGCATAAGATGTGTTTTTAAGTTGAACCAAAACTACATCGAGGAGGGAAGAAAAAATATGATATTGATCATAGTCATGTTTTTTCGAAAAAGAACACTTTATTTTTGTTTAAAACAATATCTATGATGAGAACAACCCTATATATTCAGAATTTGAAGTGTGATGGTTGCGCACAGAGTATAAGGAAGGCTTTGGAAAAGAAGGAAGGGATCAGCGATGTGTCTATACACATTGAAGAAGCATCTGTTACCTTCAACTATTTATCTAAAGATCGCATTGATGAGGCCAAAGAAATCCTCTCTAAATTGGGATACCCTATTCAAGGAGTCAAAAACCCTTTAACGAAAAAAGCCAAATCCTTTGTAAGCTGTGCTGTGGGAAGAATGGGAAAATAAAAAAACCTGATACAGTTGTATCAGGTTTTCCTTTGTAGCGAGAGCGAGAATTGCTCCTCGCGACCTCCGGGTTATGAATTCGCATAAGGTATTCAGCGCATTCATAGAAACCTGATTATCAGTACTTATATTCTTCATTTTGATTGGTTTTTGGGGTAGGTTTTGGGGTACGATTATCATTAATATTTTATCAATTTCCAATAGCAACTTAACTCCATTTGATCATTTATATTTTAGCAATTCTTCAACTAATCGAAATACAGTTGTTGAGGATTCTTCATTCGCAGGATTCCCATTATTGGATTTATTATAATTTCGTTTTGCTCTTTCTATAGCTAATTTCAATCTTTCTTTAGACGTTTTATTATCCTTTCCAGTTAAAACATCGAATAAATCTGAAGTAATTATTTTACTCTTACCGTCAAATTGCAGGTCAAAAGGTTTTAACAGATCATTGATTTTGTCTTCATAATCCGATCTGTTCATTCCACCTCCTTGATGATCGTCTAAATGTAGTATCAACCAATATTCAAATGCTTGGTTAGAATAAGCTACACCAAATTGGTTTGCTTCCGCTATTAGAATAGCGTTATTAAAATCTTGACTTGGAAAATCATCCTTATCAAAAACACACCAAATTTGGTCGTAATTTTCGCAATCAGCCAGTTGTTTTGCACTATTCACGAGTGAAACTGTATTTTTC
>JAHQVM010000076.1 GCA_019634365.1 Flavobacteriaceae bacterium
ACCACAAAATCACTTTTGGTATCGTGGAATTCGAAATATAAGATGCGTTTGTCTTCCTTCTTTACCCTGCGCTTTCTATGCTTCTTATAAAAAATACCCAGTCGATTCTCCGAAAGCCGTTCGTGAAATCCCTCAATACCGTTGACAGCGGCACCTTCATCCTTAATATTGACAAAGACATGCGAACCCATTGTAAAAACGGTCACTTTGCTCTTAATTAGTTGTAATAGGGATTGTTGTGCCTCATTTTCAAGGCTGGCAATTAGTTGGTCCTCATAAATATCGTACTTGAGATCAATATCGTAGTAGGATTGGCCATCGTACACCACTTTTCCAGATTGAAATGATTGGTTGATGAAGAACTTATGTTTATCGCGTGTGGTTTTATAACCTTCGATGTATTCCACACCATTAAAGAGTGGTGTATTTTCGATTCCGACGATAGCATCATACCAGTTGTAATAATTGTTTTCTGAGGTTGGGTTCTGTGCCCTTAAAAAGGTGGTAAAAAAAAGGCACATCAATACAATAGAAAGTACTTTCATTGGCAGTTTTTTTGAATGGAATACACTTCCCCCGATTGTTTTCCTGATCCTAAATTTATTTCAAAATTGGCAGAAATCATTCATCCGCACCCAATTAATTGATGCATTACGCCTATATTTTATAAATAAAGAGTTTATGAAAACCGATTATTCCATATCGGAAAGCAATACCAGATCATTCTGAATGGCAAAAATGACAAGTCCAGCAATGTTTTTTACATTGGCCTTGTCCAAGAGGTTTTTTCGGTGTACTTCGACGGTACGTTTGCTAATAAACAACTTGTCCGCTATCTCCTGTGAGGTATTTTGATGGCATATGAGTTCCAGAACATCCTTTTCCCTTGGGGTGATAAGTTCTTCGTCGAAAATGGTCTTGGCATCGTTCTTATTGGCCAGGTTGGTAATGCCCTTGATAGCTTTCATCACCTCGGTATCGTAATAAAAACCATTATAGTAGACCTGTTTTATGGTATGCAACACCTTATTGGGTGGGGAATTTTTGACTAGATACGCACTGGCACCCACATGGATCATATTACGGATGAATGGTTTGGTATTATACGTGGTGAGAGCAATGATACTAATCTCAGGATAGGCCTTATGAATTGTTTTGGTCGCTTCTACCCCATTCAATTCCGGCATTTTAATATCCATAATGATGATATCGGGAAGCAATTCTGCACCGGCCAGATATTCCAACAACTCCTTGCCATTACATGCCTGATGCACGACCTCTATCTCTTCATCTTTTGATAAAATATGCGCCATTCCAATACGGAACAATTCTTCATCGTCTGCTAGTACAAGATTTATTTTCACAACAAGGGGTCCATTGGTTGATGTAAAGTTATAAAATAGAAAAGACTCTATGCTATTAGGGTGAAAGGTTTTTCGATCATTACCTCAATTCCTTCACCATGCGCTGAGTTCATGATTAGGGAAGCTTTTAGGATGGCCGCTCGGTTTCTAATTCCGCTCAGACCTAGTCCTTTTGCTTTCTCGGCATCCTTCATATCGAACCCTTTTCCGTTATCCCTGTATTCCAAACGAACCTGGTTCGATTCTTTTTTCAAAACCAAATCGATCTGTGAAGCTTCACTGTATTTGATGGAATTATTCATTAATTCCTGAACCACTCTAAAGAGGTGTAGTTCTTCGTCTGGCGGTAGCGTCTCCATGGGATACTGTGCTGCATAATTCACTCGGAATTTTCCCGATTCTGAAACTTCATCACACAATTCCTCCAGGGCAGCCTCCAACCCAAATTTGCTAAGCGTAGGTGGCAATAGGTCATGGGCGATACGGCGCGAATTTTCAAGAACCGTACCAGTAACATTGCGAATACTTTCCCCAAATTTATTGGCTTCTTCGATAGAGATATCCTTGTCGGTGAGAAAATTGGCATTCAAGGAAACGATATTGAGTTTCGAACTAATGGCATCGTGTAGATCCTGTGCAATCCTACTGCGCTCTTCTTCCTGGGTAATGATGGTTGCTTGCAATAGCTCCTTTTGATGATCGATCTCCAATCGGGCCTTTTCCAATTCGGCCTTGATGATCTTTTTCCTTGAAAAGTAGAAGAACAAAACAATGGCTAATACCATGAACACCAATAATATTATGGAAATAAGAATGATGCCCGTAATTTGATTATCGGTAGAAAGCGATTGGTCCATTAAACGAATATACTAATTTGTATTTGTGAATGATAAAGGTATTATCAATATAGCAAGGTTCATTTCCTATTAAATAGCGCTCCCCTGTAGTTTTTCCACCACTCGACAAACAATAGTATTTGGAAAATAGAATAAACCACACTATTCATATGCCGCAACAAACGTATAAAATCGTCTGGGATTGATAGATCGAACACTAAATTACCGGAAACAAAAATTAGGGTACTCATGGCTAAAAACAATAGCAAACCAATGTTCGCAATCTGAAAGGGTAATTTCTCATTCAAAGACCTGTATAGAAATAATATACCATACAATAACAAGATACTCTGAGTCACGAATATTCCCAATGGATTGTACTGAAAGTAAAGCTTTGGTGTCATCATATATTGAACCACCAATAACAGTGATATCCCAATCAATACATACTTAATCCATTTTAGTTTGAGTAAATAATAATGGAATAAAGAGAGTAAAATAAATTGAGAAAACAGGAAGTAAACAAAGAAATAGAGATTGTTCTGAACGCCATAGAAGTCCTTGAGAATGTGCATAGCCAAACCAATCCCGCTCATAGCGATCAAATAGCATGTAAAAGTCTTATAGGCCCTACTATTTCTAGTAAAACCTATAAGGTAAATTAAAGCAATAAAGACGGCAAAATAAATGGTGCCGTCTGTTAAAACTTCTAAAAACTTAGACATTTTAATTTAAAGGACTGCTTGGGTCTTCTGCAGGCGGTACCGGTTCGGTAAAATCATAGATGGCATTAGAAGCCGTCGCAATATCCTCACCAGGTGCAGGAAGTAAATCCCTGTAGATGGTCGAACCATCTTTTTGAATTTCTTGAGAAGTCCCCACGAAAATTAGCTTTTCGGTCCCCCCGTCCATAGCCAAATATGCTCGGGCCATGGGAGTTCCTCCCTGACCACTAATCTCACTCAATACCCCTTGAAGATCCTGGATGGGAATCAAAAACCCTCTAGCTGATGTAGAAGGAGTCAATCTCCATGAAGAGGTCCAAGCAATGGCTTCGGCTAATGTAATTTTCTTGTCTGTTGCACTCATATTTAAAAATGTATATTGGTTACAGGTCGATAGTTTTTGTGAGGATTCTACTTTTAAAAATAGTAAAACCCCTGTAACTCTACGAAGGTTTTAAAAACTTATCGACGAAGTGCATTATGACAAGCGCTTCAGGAGGTTTTGGGTGGAAGCATTATTCATGTGAGAAATATCTTCACTTTCAATGGCTTGCAATGTCCCTTTGGCCAATTTCTTACCCAATTCCACACCCCATTGGTCATAGCTGTATATGTTCCAAACAACACCTTGCACAAACAGTTTGTGCTCATACATAGCAATTAAACTTCCCAAGGACTTGGGGGTAAGCGTATCAATTAATAGGGTATTCGTGGGCTTGTTGCCTTCGAATACCTTGAAGGTATTCTCAACTTCGGTCCCATGTGTACCTTGCAAGAGTGCCTCGGTCTGCGCAATCATATTAGCCATCAACTTATTCTGATGGTCTTGGTTGCCGTGCAAGGCTTTGGAGAAACCAACAAAGTCTGTTGGAATGAGTTTCGTTCCTTGGTGAATCAATTGAAAAAAGGCGTGCTGCGCATTGGTTCCCGTACTTCCCCAAACGATGGTACCGGTTTGATAGTCAATGGGATCTCCATTACGATCTACACTCTTCCCATTACTTTCCATGATTCCCTGCTGCAGGTAGGCCACCAACTTGTTCAAATATTGCGAATAGGGAACAATGCATTCACTTTCGGCATTATGGAAGTTATTATACCAAACCGAAATTAAGGCGAGTACAACAGGAATATTATTTTCAAATGCAGTATTCCTGAAATGCAGGTCCATTTCATGTGCACCGCGTAGCAATGATTCAAAATGGGCATAGCCTACTGAACAGGCAATGGACAATCCCACGGCGCTCCATAGGGAAAATCGACCGCCGACCCAATCCCACATCGGGAATATATTCTGGGGTGCGATCCCGAAATTGGAAACTGCCTCCAAATTGGTCGAAACGGCGACGAAATGTTGCGCTATATCCTCTTCGGAAGCCGATTTCAAAAACCAATCCCGAATTGTATTGGCATTGGTAAGGGTTTCCTGGGTTGTGAATGTCTTGGAAACAATAATAAACAGGGTGGTTTCAGGATTTAAACCCTTTAACTGTTCTTGGGTATGATCCCCATCCACATTGGAAACAAAACGAACTTCCAAATGATTTTGATAGTACTTGAGTGCCTCGCAAACCATATCAGGTCCCAAATCACTTCCGCCAATTCCAATATTTACAATGGTTTCAATAGATTTTCCTGTATATCCTTTCCACTTACCTTCGATAACGGAATCGGTGAAACCTTTTATTTTCTTCAGCGTATCGGCTACTTCAGGTTTTAGATGGGCAAAATCCCTTAAGGCCGTATGACCTACTGCCCGATCTTCGGTTTCATTGATATGTTCTCCGTTGAACTGCGCTTCAATAGCCTCCTTAAGACCAACTTCATCTGCCAATGCCAATAAAAGGGACAAGGTAGTATCGTTAATTCTGTTCTTGGAATAGTCGATATAAAAATCATTCCAACGAATCGCATAGCGATGGGCACGATCGGGATCCTCCACAAACTGATCCTGCATTTTGAGGTGTTGTGTTTCAGAATAATGTGCAGTCAATTGCTCCCATGCCTTGGTATTGGTGGGATTTACTTTAGGAAAACTCATAATGAAATGGGTTAGTTTTGAGTAGCTACGTTCAATTTATGGATACGGTAGTAATCGATGAGACCATCGATTGGCCTACGGATTACGTTGCCCAAATCCAATTGATACCGCTTCATACAATCTTCAATAATATCCTTGGAAAAATGTGCGATGGAACCTACGAAATGAATAGGTACACTCTGTGCTTCCTTATAACACATGATTCGGTAATCGATAAAACGGATAATTCCTTCACTGATTAATTTATAAAAATACCCGTTTACCTCTTCACTCGTAAAAATGAATTCGGCAAAACTCGCCAAATACGTATTCGGATTAGGCTTTTGGTATAAATTCTGTTTAATCACATCGGGATCCAAATCGAATCGTTTTTCGAATTCCTGCGCTAAGACAACTGGCATACGCTTGTAGAAATAATCCCTTATGAGTCGCTTTCCGAAGTAGTTTCCACTTGCTTCATCCATAAGGGAAAATCCTAAGGATGCCACAGGAGTATGAATGTCTTTCCCATCGTAATAACAACTGTTGGATCCTGTTCCTAAAATACAAACGATACCGGGTTCTGTGGTAGCCGCATATACCGCTGCTGCCACATCTTCCTGAACGGTAACCTGTGCTCCTGGAAATAAATCTTCCAATACCAAACGCAACGCGGTTCTTGGCGTTTCTGTACCACAACCTGCACCGTAAAAGTCCAAGTTGGATACCTTCCCAAAGAGTCCGGGAAGGTCATTATTCTCTTTTATTCGTACGTAGAGATCCTCCCGCGGCACAACCGCAGGATTCAATCCACGAGTTCTCGTTTTAAGGACTTGATTCCCCGATTCATCCAACAAGATCCAATCGCATTTCGTGGAACCACCGTCTGCTATTATTGTCATATATTAAATACTTGCAATGTGTACTGCCAAGTCTATCAATTTGGCAGAATATCCATATTCATTATCGTACCAAGCTACTAATTTAAAGAAATTGTCATTAAGCGCAATTCCTGCATTGGCATCGAAATTACAGGTGTTAGGGTCACTTACGAAATCTTGGGACACCACAGGATCTTCTACGAAATCTACAATTCCCTTAAGCGCTCCCGAAGCCGCATCTTTGAATAGCTGCTTCACCTCGTCATAGGTGGCCGATTTTTCGGTGCGTACCGTTAAGTCTACCACAGAAACATCTGTAGTAGGCACACGGAAAGCCATTCCCGTTAATTTGCCTTCTAAGGCAGGAATAACTTTGGTCACTGCCACTGCAGCTCCAGTACTGGTTGGGATAATATTTGCCAAAGCACTTCTTCCCAAACGATAGTTCTTTCTGGAAGGTCCATCAACGGTAAGTTGTGTTGCAGTAGCTGCATGAACTGTAGTCATTAAGCCCTCAACAATGCCTAAATTGTCGTCAATAACCTTGGCCATAGGTGCCAAACAGTTGGTCGTACAAGAAGCATTGGAAACGATGGTATCTTCTGGTTTCACTTCATGATGGTTAACGCCCATCACAAACATGGGGGCATCTTTAGATGGTGCTGAAATCACCACCTTCTTAGCGCCAGCTTTAATGTGCGCCGCCGCAGTTTCTTTGGTAGTAAAAATTCCTGTGCAGTCGATGATGATCTCTGCCCCGGCAGCGTCCCACTTAAGATCTTCTGGGTTTCGCTCGGCAGTAACGCGAATGGTTTTACCATCCACTACCAAATGACCATCCTTCACTTCTACGGTACCATTATATTTACCGTGAACGGAGTCGTATTTTAATAAATAAGCCAAATGCTCAACATCCAGCAAATCATTTACAGCTACGATCTCAACATTCTCATTTTGTGCTGCTACCCTAAAGGCAATTCTTCCTATGCGGCCAAAGCCGTTTATACCAATTTTTGTCATATTCTTAGTTTGAAATTATACAGATGTAATATCTGCAACGCGTATTAGGTCTAAATCTATTTCGTTTTCTCCTTTTATAGCTTCGGTGAATGGCACCGAAACCAATTTATTATGTGAAATTCCGATCATAACATCCCGTTCTCCATCAAGTAAGGCATCTACTGCACCTACACCCAATCTACTGCCAAGAACACGATCGTAACAACTGGGGGTTCCTCCTCGCTGAATGTGTCCGAGCACCGTTACTTTCACTTCGTATTCATCTAAGTTTTCACGAATGTAATCGGCCAATTCCATGATGTTCTTTCCTATCTGGTCTCCTTCTGCTACCACTACGATGCTAGAAGACTTTCCGGACTTCTTACTTCGTCGTAAGGATGCCACCAACCTGTCTTTTCCCAGATCCTGCTCTGGAATCAAAATCTCCTCTGCACCTGCTCCAATTCCTGCATTCAAGGCGATATCACCGGCATCTCGCCCCATTACTTCTACAAGGAACAATCGGTTGTGCGAGTTGGCCGTATCCCGAATTTTATCGATGGCTTCTACTACGGTATTCAGGGCTGTATCGTAGCCGATGGTATAATCTGTTCCACTAATGTCATTATCTATGGTTCCCGGTATTCCAACAATGGGAAAATCGTATTCTTCATTGAATACTTTGGCTCCAGTAAATGTTCCGTCGCCTCCAATAACCACTAAAGCATCAATATTGGATTCTTTAAGGTTATCATAAGCCTCTTGCCTTCCTGCTTTGGTTCTAAACTCTTTAGAACGGGCAGACTTTAAAAAGGTCCCGCCCCTATTGATGATATTCTTCACCGAGCGCGGGCCCAATTCCTTAAAATCACCTTCAATAAGTCCCTGAAGCCCTCTAAAGACTCCTACACACTCCACGTCATGATAGGCACAGGAACGCACAACGGCACGGATTGCAGCATTCATTCCTGGGGCATCTCCCCCGCTGGTAAGCACTGCAATTCTTTTAATTTTTTTACTCATTTATGTAAAATTATAGCAAAGTTTTTATTGAACAAAGCAAAAAATTGACGATAACGTTTTCGAAAAGGGCTTTTTATGAAAAAGCCCCAAAAATTGGGGCTAAAAATTACTTTTTTATCAAAATATGGTATTCCCAAGGTGCCAATTCCATAGGGGCTTTCATATCTACCTCCCACTCCCTCATTAATATAGGATCCCAAGAAATTCCTTCTGGGTTCCATGCTACCGACACCTTTTGGGGAGTATCGCTTAAATTGGCTATATAGAATAATTCATGGTCGTTCTTTTGCCTTTTAAACACCAGAATATTTTCATTGTCTGAAGGCAATCGGTCATAAGATGCCGATTCTTTCCCTCCCGAAAGTGCAGGGTGTGTATTCTTTAATGCGCCCAATCGCGCCAACTCTTCCCAAGTTTTTCCTTTCTCTTTTGGAATCTGGTCTTTCTCGAAAAATTTAAGTCGATGATTTAAATCGTATTCTTGTCCACTGTACACCAAAGGCATTCCAGGAATACAGTAAGTCAATGCCAACAAGGCCTCTGATGCATTTCCCATGCGCTCTTTTACGGGACCTGCCCATGAGTTTTCGTCGTGATTGGTGATGAACCGCATGAGGATATCATCGTTTTCCCATTTCTTCTGTTCTTCCTCTATGTAGGTGTCGAAATCTGAAACGGGTCGCTCTCCCTTTGCCAGTGAATTTAATAAATGGTGAAACTCCCAAGCATAGGACATTTCAAACAAATCATTTGTCATAATGCCAGGGATTTCAGCTTCTGCCAACATAAAGATGTCTTTTTCCGCCCGCAATCGAGGAATGGCCTTTTCCCAAAAACTAGCTGGAACACTGTGAGCTACATCGCATCGGAAACCATCTATGCCTTCCTCTACGATCCAAAACTTCATGGCATCTATCATAGCCTCCTGCATTTCCATATTATCGTAATCAAGATCGGCCACATCGGTCCAACCCCAAGGTTCTCCGTCGTCGTTAAGAGGATCGGTAATCTCACCTTCTGCATTTTTGGTATAGTAGTCAGGGTGCTCGGTAATCCATGGATGATCCCATCCTGTATGATTAGGCACCCAATCCAGGATAACAAACATACCATTGTCGTGTGCAGTTCTGATCAATTCCCGAAAATCTTCCATAGTACCATAATCGGGATGTACGGCTTTGTAATCGGCAATGGAGTAATAGCTTCCAAGATACTTTTTACGTTCCTCGGGATCCTCTATATCTTCTATGGATGAATCATTGGTGGCTTTCCTCTTGACCAGTGAAATAGGATGAATGGGCATAAGCCAAATCACCTTTACACCCAATTCCTTTAACTGAGGAATATCACTGGTAAATGCGTTAAAGGTTCCCTCTGGGGAATATTGGCGGATATTGGCTTCATAAATTACCGCATGCTCCAAAATGGAATCCGACATTAGAGGGACTTCAGTTTCTTCTGATTCTTGATCTATCGCTGCTACTTTTTCAACCCTTTCCTTACAGGATAATGCAGTGACCAATAAAATGGACAAAAGAACTAATCGTTTCATTGTTAAGGTTTTATAGATTCAAGAAGAACTATATCGAAGTCGGAACTAAAAGAAACCTTTCCTTCTTTCACCTCGACTTCCTGTCCACTGTAGGCATCGCGCAATTGGGTTCCGTTTTCAAAAATATTTGCCACGCTTATTTCCTTATCCTTTGGTGCCTCTAGGCACACCACTACCTTATCATTGTTGTTACCTTTGTTATAGGTTCTGGAAAAGGTATAGGGTGCTTCCGTAATCATTTCATGCACTCCAGCTCCAACGGCCATATGGTTGTTCCTAAACTGTCCGAGTTTTTGCCAGTGTTCCAATAATTTCTGGGTTTCTGGATTATTGGCAATGTCATCCCAATCCATGACAGAACGTAAGGTGGCATCTCCCTGAGTACCTTCAACAATAAGGGTTCGCCCTATTTCATCACCATAATAAATCTGAGATGCTCCTGGGCATAACAACAATCGAACAGCACTCTCGTATGTCTTCTCCCTAGCTTTGTCATAAGGGCTACCATCATCATGGGAAGAAATATAGCTCAGGGTACCATACCCATCCATTTCACCGTTCAGGATATCGGAATACCTACTGAAGACACTTTCCAAGGATTCTTCGGCAGTTCCCCTAAGATCAAAATTGATTAAGGCATCAAAACTATCGTTAAAATAGTCTACTTTTCGATCCCCAAAATCATAGTATTTTCCCGAGGCGATGTTGTAGAAGTAAATTTCCCCCACCAAGTAAAAGGGAGCGTCGTCCATGACCAAGGAAGGGTTATTGGTCTTCCAATCGGCAAAAGCAGTTTCACAAACATCTTCGAATTCCTCCCATACGTACTCTTCGGTATGTTTTACTGTATCTACGCGATATCCATCAATTCCGTAGTCAGTAATGTAATCGGCAAGCCATTTCATAATGTAGAACCGGGGCGCTCGTGGATGACCCGTTTTTTCAAAAAAGGCATCCAACTCTGCCATTTCTTCATCATAACGACCTTCGGCTTTCCATTTTTCTTCCAATTGAGGTGGAAGGGCTACCGGTTCATTGCTTTCAGTTAATACGTCAGGCAAATTGTCTACAAGTGTACACTTTGTAGTGGTTTCATAGGTTTGAAAATCACATTTTGGTGAAGTCCTAACCCATTCCTCGGGCCAAACTCCATCCACCTCTGTTTGCGGCCCATGGTGATTGATTACCGCATCCAGAAGAATACGGATGCCATTATCATGTGCCGTACTCACCAATTCTTTCAAATCTTCTTCTGTTCCGAAATTAGGATCCAATGTCGTCCAATCTTTGGTCCAATATCCATGAAAACCATAAGTATAACCCGTTCCTTCATCCACGCCGTCATGAATTTGCTCAACGATGGGTGTCATCCATATGGCATTCACCCCAAGATCGTTGAAATAGCCTTCCTTTATCTTCATGGTGACCCCTTTTAAATCGCCCCCCTTAAACCCGCGAAGCACTGCGGTTTCATTGGTTCTATTGAAGTTTACATCGTTTAGGGTATCCCCATTGTGAAAACGATCGGTGAGCATAAAATAAATGTTGGCTCCTTCCCAATCGAAATGGGAGGTTTGCATTGCTACCGATTCCCCTTGGGTATCGGCTGGATCTTCGTTGGTCTTTTTATTTTCGCCACAGCTCATCCAAACCAGGACCGCTGATAGCATTAAAAGATAAGTGCGTATTGACATGATCTCTAATTAACTGTTGTTCTTTCTGAATTTACGTATACATCCATTGCAGGACCGCTTTCAAGATGGAATCGTGTTCCTTCACGTTCTATCATAACTTTAACAATACTTCCCCTAAAGTTAATCTTAAAGGAATAATTGGTCCATTGCTCAGGAATCTGAGGAGAAAAATGAAGCATCCCGTCTTTAACCCGCATGCCACCAAAACCTTCTACAATACTCATCCAAGTTCCGGCCATACTGGTAATATGCAGGCCTTCTTCCACTTCTTTGTTATAGTCGTCCAAATCCAACCGGGACGTTCTTAAATAGAAGGTATAGGCTTGTTCCATACGTCCCAACATCGCTGCTTGAATACTGTGCACACATGGGGAAAGTGAGGATTCATGAACGGTAAAGGGTTCATAAAAATCGAAATGGCGTTCCAATTCTTCTTTTGTAAAATGATCTTCGAAAAAATAGAAGCCCTGAAGGGTATCTGCCTGTTTAATATAAGGGGAACGTAAAATACGGTCCCAGGACCACTTTTGATTGATGGGGCGGTTTTCCTTTCCTAAATCTGCCACCGTTACCAATTCCTTGTCCAAGAAACCGTCTTGTTGCAAATACACATTGTGCGCATCTGAAAACGGGAAGTACATGTTGGATGCTACCTTGCTCCATTGCTCAATTTCTTCTGAAGTAAGCTTGGTTTTGGCTGTGATTCTTTCATAATCACTTGCATGATCATTTTGTACGCGTTCCAGCATTTTGGTCGCATATTCAATACACCATTTTGCCGTATAATTGGTATACCAATTGTTGTTGACGTTGTTCTCATATTCATTGGGCCCAGTCACCCCAAGAATAACATATTGGTCCTTGGCAGTACTGAAACTCGCTCTTTGATGCCAGAAACGAGCTATACCTATGAGCACTTCCAATCCCATTTCGGGGACATAGGAAGTATCACCGGTATACCTTTCATAATTAAAAATGGCAAATGCGATGGCACCATTTCTATGAATTTCTTCAAAGGTAATCTCCCATTCGTTATGGCATTCTTCGCCATTCATGGTGACCATGGGATACAATGCAGCTCCATTGGAGAACCCAAGTTTTTCAGCATTTTCTATCGCCTTATCCAATTGATCAAAACGATATTTCAATAGATTACGGGCAACTTGCTGATCTTTGGTAGCCATATAAAAAGGAATGCAATAGGCTTCCGTATCCCAATAGGTACTTCCTCCATATTTTTCGCCCGTAAAGCCTTTCGGACCGATATTGAGTCGGGCATCTTTCCCTGAATAGGTCTGATTGAGTTGAAAAATATTAAATCGGATACCCTGTTGGGCCTTTACATCTCCTTCAATGGCTATATCTGCCATATCCCAAACGCGCTCCCAGGCATCGGCTTGGGATGTTTTAAGGGCTTCATAACCCAAAGCAATTCCTTTGTCCAACACCTGCCTTGCAGCATCCATCAATGCTTCCGGTTCATGATTAAGGGAAACCACATATCCCGCATATTTAACCAAGGAAGCAGATGCTCCTTCCTTAATATTTACCGAATAGCGTGCCCGAACATTTTTCTCCTTGGTCTCCATCTTAGGCATAGTTTCCAAGGACTCACCATTTACGAACAGTTGGGATTGCATATAAGTGCAAACATCGAAATGGGTTTTCATGGTTCGAGTGTGCACAAAAGCCCTGTCTTCCTCTGCTGTAACATTTAATATTTCCCAAAATTGGTCGTCCCAATTACTGTCTTCATTTGTAATTCCGGCATCTAGATAAGGACAGAATTCAATCTCTAAATCTTTTTGAAGTGCCTTTATCGTATAATTTATAACTCCCAATTCGTCATGCTCTAAGTGCAGGATACGGGTACTTTCGACCGCTATTTTAGCACCATTTTGAAGGGTAGCCTCAAAAGATCGCTTGTAATATCCTTCTTTCATATTCAATTCCCTTCGGAATTGTGTTACCTCACAATGATTCAGGTCCAGCATCTCGCCATTAATGGTCACTCGAATTCCGATCCAATTGGGTGCATTGAGCACTTTGGCAAAATATTCGGGATACCCATTTTTCCACCAACCCACGCGGGTTTTATCGGGATAGTAAACACCACCAATATAGCTTCCCTGAAAGGTAGGGCCACTATAGTCTTCTTCAAAATTTGCACGTTGTCCCATAGCACCGTTACCAATACTAAAAAGGCTCTCCGAAGATTTTACCAATTCTGCATCGAAACCTTCCTCAATGATGCTCCACGGATCGGATATAATGTATTCTTGATTCATTTGATTTATTGATGAATAAGTTGATGTAAAAATTCATTCGACATTTCAGTAAAATCTTGAAAGACGTAATCTGCCTCCTTCAATATCTCTGGATTCCCAATGCCTATGCTCGTCATACCTGCATTGTTTGCGGCTTGAATCCCTGCCAAGGAATCCTCAAAGACGATCGAATTCAATGGAGTAACCTCCAAGCCCGATGCTGCTCTTAGAAAGACTTCAGGATCTGGTTTGGCGTTGGTTACATCATTCCCATCTACAATGGTATGAAATGCGGCATACAGATGTACTTCCTTGAGAATCTTTCGGGCATTCTTGCTCGCAGATCCCAATGCTATGGGTTGTCCGCTATCCAGTAAAAACTGAAGCACGCGTTTTACGTCGGGCAATAGCTCATTCTCATCCATGGAAGCAATGTACTCGAGGTAATCGTTATTTTTAACCGCCAAGAGCTCCATAAACTTGTCCTCCTGCAATTCCTTGTTGCCCCAAGCCAATATTTTTTCAAGGGACCGTACACGGCTTACACCCTTTAATTGTTCGTTATCTTCTTCTGTAAATGAAATTCCAATGCTTTCTGCTAATTTCTTCCACGCTAGGTAGTGGTATTTGGCGGTATCTACTATGACACCATCCAAATCGAAAATAAATCCTTTTCTGATCATTTAGTATGTTTACTCAAGAATAATATGCCGAATAACCGCCTGATTAAAAGCGACTTTCGAACTTAAAAATAAGGGATTTTAGGCTTTAAACCACCTATTCGGTTCTAAAGATATGTATTTTTTGAGGCGTAGAAATGGAATAAATTACCGAAAACGTTTTAGTAAAGTATTGGAACCTTTTGAAGTCACAGAATTGGCCCAGCCTAGTGAATACAGATCATCACAAAAACCCTATTTCCCTATAGGCTAATCTTTTTTAACACTTGTTTAGATAAAAAATACGTGTATGCACGTATATGTAGTTAAAATTTGTGGTCTATCTTTGAACTATTAGTGAATTCGTATTGAAAAAATTTTTTGTGGGGATAAAAAATTGATTTTCGATACAGAAATAAAATTTACTAAGTTAGGTTTGTTATCAGCGCTGCTTTTCACTACGCAGCGCTTTTTTTACGCCCTATTCTAATACCGTAAATTCTACCGTGGAATCATTATAAACCTTATGGGTTTGCTTTTTAAAGTCTTCCTTTTTCGCTTCAAAAATGTTAGGTACAAAAGTCTGTGGATTCAGGTCTATTAAAGGGAACCAGGTGCTTTGCACTTGAATCTGAATCTTATGGCCTTTCTTGAAAGTATGGCACACATCCTGAAGTTTTACTTCCACTTTTGTCTTCTCTCCTGGTACAAAAGGTTCAGGTTTGCTGAAATCATTCCTGAAACGACCACGCATAACTTCACTGCGAACCATGAGGTGATAATTGGCCATTTTAAGATACTCCTGGGTTTCTGGATAATCTTCTGCATCGTTGGGATAAACGTCTACTAATTTTACGACCCAATCTGCATCCGTACCCGTCGTGGAAACATTCAATTTAGCCAATATTTCACCTGTAAGGGTGATGTCTTCCTTTAAGACCGACGTTTCAAACACCAATACATCCGGCCTTCTGGCAGCAAATCGCTGATCGTCTGCCATATACTTCCGTGGTGTAAACACCATTTTAATATCTTCTGAGTAAGGAACTGGTTTTTTGGGATCGCTTACGAATTCCTCATGCGAATACATTTTCTCAGCAACCTCATTCAAACGCTGGTCACTTTGCAACCAATAGGTCTTCTTTTCTGCATTCTTTGGTGGCCATTCAGTAAAGTTTCTCCATTCGCGCGTTCCTGTGTCGAACATCTTTGCCTCTGGCAGATCCAGTGTTCCATTGCCGTCGTTCTTTAGGAAATGGTTGAAGAACTTAGATTCGACATCTCTCTGGAAATCGCGGGAAAGATTCGTACCGAAATACACATTCCCTATAGCTTGCCGCTCTTTGGTACGTGCCCAGTCTCCATGGCTCCAAGGGCCAAAGATCATGGTATTGTAATTGCTGCTGTTCTGTTCGATTTTCTCATAAGTTTCGAAAGGCCCGTATAAGTCCTCTGCATCGAACAATCCCCCTACAACCATTACGGCAGGTTTAATGTCCTTTAAATGCTGAATAATACCGCGTGAACGCCAAAATTCATCGTAATTGGGGTGCTCCTTCAATTGTTGCCAAAAGACGTTGTCCTCATCGTAGTACTTATCTAAATTTGATAACGGGCCAGCATCCAAAAAGAACTGATATTGATCCTTGGATCCAAGGTCCGGAAAAGAATACCACGACTTTGTGGTGGGTTCGGTTTTTTCGTAACCAAACACAGCGGTGGCTCGCCAATAGCTCAAAAGGTAAGCTCCATTATGATGGAAATCATCGAAATAAAAATCCCCAATACAAGCCTGGGGTGATACGGCCTTTAGTGCCGGGTGGGCATCCAATAAGGAATAGGTGGCGTAGAATCCCGGATAGGAAATCCCCCAAACACCCACGTTTCCATTGTTGTTAGGAACGTTTTTCACCAGCCAATCTATAGTGTCGTAGGTATCGCTGGCCTCATCCACTTGCTTTCCTTTTTTATTAGGGATATAGGCTCGCATGTTGTCATAGACCCCTTCACTATTCCATCGTCCGCGTACATCCTGATATACAATAATATTCCCTTCCTTCATCATGAATTCATTAGGGCCAATTCTGGAGCGAAACTGATCTTCTCCATAGGGACGACAGCTGTAGGGTGTTCTTTGCAATAGAATGGGATATTCTTTAGAGGTATCTTTGGGGGCATATACCGTGGTATGTAACTTTATTCCATCCCTCATGGTGATGGTGGTTTCCATTTTATTGTAATGGTTTTTGGCATAGTCTTCCTGTGCCCAAACTGAAGTAGCTACAAACAGGGCAATTAGAAAAATAATTTGTCTCATAATGGATTAGTTTTTATTAAAATTGGCCAGACCCTGATTTAACCATCCCTTGAACTCTTCAACATCTGGAGTATAAGCAACAGGAGCAATTAAATTCTCCTCATCGTGACCTATTAACACATAATATGGCTGTGCATTATTTGAATACTTTTCGATTTGAAAATCACTCCATTTATTACCTATGGTTCTGATTTTCTTTCCAGTTGTTTCACTAACATACCGCTCAGATTCCGGAAGTTTTCTCTTATCATCAACGTATAGCGAAATTAAAACAACTTTGTTCTTCAATATATCTAAAACTCCTTCTTTCGGCCAAACATTTTGCTCCATTTTCCTGCAATTAACACAGGCCCAACCCGTAAAATCAATTAAAGCTGGCTTGTCTATTTCCTTGGCATACTCAAGACCTTTAGCGTAATCGTTAAATGCCAAAATATCGTGAGGTGGCAGGTAATGCGCCCCGTCAGGCAATTCCGAATGGGATGAGCCTGAGGCAGTACCTTTACCAAGCTTTGTATAGCCTACCCCGTAAGGCGACTCACTATATTCTAAGGGAGGTGGAAATGCACTTATTAAGTTTAATGGTGCTCCCCAAAGACCTGGTATCATATATATTGTAAATGATAAACTAAATAATGCCAATAACAATCTTCCTACTGAAATATGACTCAGCGGACCATCATGAGGTAATTTTATCTTACCCAAAAGGTACAGTGAAAGTGTACCGAAAATGGCTATCCAAATCGCAATGAAAACTTCTCGTTCCAACAAATGAAGCTGAAGTACCAAATCTGCTTGTGATAAAAATTTAAATGCGAATGCCAATTCCAAAAACCCTAAAACGACTTTTACCGTATTAAGCCATCCTCCACTTTTGGGAAGTGAATTAAGCCACCCCGGAAATATCGCAAATAAGGTAAAGGGTAATGCTATTGCTAAAGAGAAACCAAGCATTCCGACAATTGGTGCTATTCCCCCTTTGGAAGCCGCTTCTACCAACAACCCTCCAACA
>JAHQVM010000077.1 GCA_019634365.1 Flavobacteriaceae bacterium
CAATTCGTAACTGCAATTTTCTACCGAGGCCACATAATTGGCTAAGATGCCATCATTGGTTTGCAATTGACGATTAAAAGAAATGGTTTTACCTGGCGGATGAAAGGTATGGGAACCCCTATCAATCCTTGCCGAGTGATTTTGGGTTAAAAATGCACCAAATCCAGGAATGATAACGCACTCATAACGATATAATAAATCTTTGATATAGCTAGGCAACTGCATAAAACAAACATAGATGATTTTGGGGTAGCATTCAATAGTTGCCGAACGAACTTATTAACAACAGAAAAAGTTGTAGCTTTAAAAACTCCCTTGAATGGACCTGGTACCAAGTTATTGATTTGTACATCAGGCAATCACATGCTTTTTATGTTATCGAAAACCGAATTGCTGTATGTTTTGGCATTACAGCGCGTTCCTAATTTGGGGGATATTTCCGCAAAAAAACTGATCCAGGCAGTGGGATCTGCGGAAGGGATATTTAAGGAAAAGAGAAACCGACTTCTCAAGATTCCGGGCATTGGCCATTTAAAGCTTCAGTATTTGGATGAAGGAAACTGCCTTACTGAAGCAGAACGGGAATTGCATTTTCTCGAGGAGAAAAAAATGGAGCACTATTATTTTATGGATCCATTATATCCGGAACGCTTAAAGCATTGTTTGGATGGCCCCATACTTCTTTTTGGTTCGGGTAATATTGATCTCAAGAGCAGAAAAATCATCAGTATAGTTGGTACACGCAGGGCAACAACCTATGGGGTATCTTTTTGTAAAAAATTTGTGGAAGAATTGGCCTTTTTAAATCCAGTCATCGTTTCGGGATTTGCCTATGGTATTGACATCATTGCCCAAAAGGCTGCTCTAGCATGCGGATTGCAAACAATTGGTTGTTTGGCGCATGGGATGAACCAGGTTTATCCTAAATCGCATAAAAAATATGTGTCTAAAATCGAAGAAAATGGAGGCTTTCTAACTGAATTTTGGAGCGACGATCCTTTCGATAGGAATAACTTTTTGAAACGGAATAGGGTAATAGCTGGAATGAGCGAGGCTACCATAGTAATCGAATCTGCCGAAAAGGGAGGTAGCTTGGTCACCGCAGATATTGCCAATTCATACCATCGCGAAGTTTTTGCGGTTCCCGGGAGAGCTGGAGATTCCCAAAGCCAAGGATGCAACAACCTGATAAAAAGTCAGCAGGCCCATTTGCTAACGCAAGCAGCCGACCTGGTTTATATGTTGGGATGGGATTTGGATCAAGAAATTACCAAACCCAAGCAAACCCAACTTTTTGTATCGCTGGAAGACGAAGAACAAATCATATATAACCTACTCAAGGAAAAGGATAAAGAATTATTGGATGTCATCGCACTGGAATGCAAACTTCCGATTCACAAAGTAGCTTCTTTATTATTGTCTATGGAGTTGAAAGGGGTTATCCAACCTTTACCGGGGAAGTATTTTCGAACAGTATAACAATGGTGCTGAGTCACGCGATTAGAATTTTTTGAATAACTCCTATTTATTATTTATCTAAAATGGAAGATTTCGAATGTATGAGGCGTATTATTCAGTCCGTTTTTATAAATAAAGAATACCGATCGTCACAACTTTTCTTATTTTTTACTTTTTTTCAGTGAAATAATCAAGTTCTATGGGATCTACAATTTTGTATTATGCCTTATTGGGCACAGGGGTTTTTGGAATGGGGTTTGGCATATATCTATACATCAATAAAAGTGGAAAAATCAATAATTGGCCCATTGCAACGATTACGCTGGGAATTTCCCTGATAACATTGCAATATGTATTGTTCTGGAGTGGCCTAAGGGTTCAATACCCTTTATTGTACTTTTATGATCACGCGTGGTATCTTCTATTCGGGCCTCTTTTTTATACGTATGTTCTGAAATTTTATAACAACAAGATCAACGTTGGGGTCACCCATTTCATTCCGGGCCTAATCTCCCTTACTTTATCGATATATTACGTAGTTAAAACCAATGGTTTTTTTGAAATGGAACCTGTAAAAGATGAAATCGCATTCAAAATAATGTGGAATCTGAGAAGCGCATGGTTGGCATCCTTTTCCATGTTAACCTATCTGTGGTTTTCGATAGACTACATTAAAGTGAGTTCTTACCATTCTGTTCAAAACAGGGCTTTTGGTCTAAGGAAAAAATGGATTAGGTATTTGCTTTTTTTCTATTGCCTACTCATACTTTCTTATGGATCCTATTGGGTTTTGATCAACAATGTTCCCCATCTACCCATGTATTATGACATCCTAACGATTGTGATGGCCCTTAGTGTCTTTGGGATCGGTTATATGGTTGTAAAGGAAAGGAGCATTTTTAACGGAGAAATCTTCTCCAAATTATTTGTTGGGGAACAGGGGCAAAGGAACACTCTTTCCAAAAGCACAAAAAATGAATTTTATGAAATTATACTTAACACAATAAGCACAGAGAAGCTATATAGGATAAATACTTTACGTTTAGTGGACCTAGCGGATAAAACAGGCCTACCCATGCACATTCTTTCAAGAATAATCAATGAGAAGTCGCAGAAAAACTTTAATCAGTTCATTAACGAATTTAGAATACAGGAAGCCGAGATACTTTTAACCCAGGAATCTTCGGCCAGTGTTAAAAGCATCTATTATGATGTGGGCTTCAACAATAAAGATACCTTTTACAAGGCCTTCAGAAAAAAGCACAACTGTACGCCCTTGGATTATAAAAGGCGACATGCTATGTAAATCGAATGAGTATAAAATTATAACTAGCGAATCTTTTTCCCTTCGCTCTCATAATATTTGAAGTAGTAATTTAAAAAACAGATATTATGAATAAGTTAAAAACTATTTTTTTGTTCGCGTTCTTGGGCGCGGCATTGGGTATTCATGCGCAAACTGAAACCTTTATTTATGTTTGCGATGCCACAGGTAAAATTATAAAGTACGATGCCGATGGGGCCAATCCAGAGGTGTTTATTGAAGAGGGATTAATCTGGCCGCAGGATATACTATTCCTAGAGACGGAGGGTGTGGTATTGATCTCAGATCTTACCCAACAGAGGATCACCAAACACGATGCAGAGACAGGCGAGTTTTTAGAAATATTCGCAGTTATTGCTGGTGGACCCACAAGAATGAAGATTGGTCCTGATGATTTGATTTATGTCATACAATGGAATGTCCCCAATACCGGAACCTTGAGGTATCAATTGGATGGCACTCCATTAGGGCCCTACACCAATGCCGCCGTGGCAACGGCCATTGGGATGGATTGGGATAGTGAAGGAAACCTTTACATCGCTTCGTTCGGATCCAGCAAAGTGCACCGCTTTAACGATCAAGGAACATATACAGGAGAATTCATTAACACGAATTTAAATGGCCCCACCAATATCCTTTTTGATGATGATGACCATCTCCTGGTATTAAATTGGCTAGGAGGAACTGCAGAATTGTTCGATTCTGACGGAAACCATTTGGGGACGTATAATGATGACCTACCAACAACGGAAGGTATTTTCCCCCTTCCCAATGGAAACCGTATCATTGGTGTGGGAGGCAGGTCGAGTGTAGAAGAGTATGATCCCGATGGTGAATTTGTCCGGACCGTCATAGAGAGCGGTGAAGGAGGCCTAACCACTCCAAATGCAGTAGTGGTGCGCGAAACCCAACTTTCCATTCAGGAAAACACTTTTTCCGAAATGTTCGTGATCCCCACGGTTGGTGAACAATTTGTGATTAAGGAAAGCATACTTGCCGAGTACAATTCCATCGAACTGTTCGATGTAGCTGGAAAACGTGTTTTGAAAGTAGACAATACCCAATCGAACATACTCGAATTGCATTCGCTGCGGGAAGGCCTGTATTTCTTTAAAGGAATACATGCATCTTCCGGAAGGATTGCACATCAAAAGATTATGGTGCGGAGAACTAACAGATAGGTAATTTCCGACAATAGATTTATAGTGCGGGGATCATCGAACTCATAATATTTTATATTTTTGAGGAATGATCCCCGCTTTAAGAAATGTTTTTCGCGTTGTGTTGTTGTTGTCTGCCTTTGGGCTTTGTGTGGCGGGATATGAAAATTCGGAATACATTTTTCTTTATTATCTCTTCCTGTACACCTTGGGGCTGGGGTATCATCTCCTTTTCGATGAAGTAAGAATCAAACTCTTTGTCACGGTTTTTTCCATGTTCATTATATCATCGGCTTTTGGGGTGTTTTTTACATTCAATAATGTTTTGAAGGGAGAAACCGGCGCCCTAATCTATCTGAATACGGTTCAGTTATTCTGGATCTTGGGGTTTGTGCTGATTTTCTTAAAGATGTTCCGGGAATACCCCTTGAAAATAAAACTGCATAAATGGAGCTGGGTGATTGTTTTAATTCTTGTTCTGGATTTCTTCTGTGCACAAAAAATTATCAATCTGGTAGATGCCTTTGGAATGAGTTCTATGCACATTCTCTACACCTTTGCCTATACAATTCTAAAATTGGTGCTCCTTAGTGTTGGGCTTATTTATCACTTTGGAAGTGTGAAAACGTCGGTACGCATATCGTATATTACTGCGGCATTTTTGTTCTTCTTCTTGAGTGATATTATTGATGTGTTCAACACGCTCATGTTCTTCGACCATCCGGAATACGGATTTTCATTGCTGAAATCGGGAATGTTCTGTATCGCTTTGGTGTTTTTCTATATGTACTGTGTTACCAGCGATCCGTCTGGAATTCTAAAGAGGGAAGCCTTATTGAAGAAACGCAGTCAAGGAGGCGCTCCTTAATATCCAACCTTGTTTCGAACCCTTGCCAATACACTATCAGCAACCTGCATGGCCTTTTTTGCACCTACCTTGAGTGCAGCATCTACTTCATCTAGGTTTTCCATGTAGTGGTTGTAACTAGTCCGCTCTTCCGAAAAACGGTCCAAAATGCATTCATACAAGGCTTGCTTGGCATGTCCGTAGCCATATCCGCCTGCCAAATAATTGGATCGCATTTCAGCAATTTGATCCTGTGAAGCAAGGAGCTGATATAAAGCAAAGACATTGCACGTATCCGGATTTTTGGGTTCTTCCAGCGGGGTACTATCGGTTTGGATCCCCATTACTTGCTTTCGTAGTTTCTTGTCTGGCAGGAAAATGTTGATGATGTTGTCCTTAGACTTACTCATTTTGGCGCCATCGGTTCCAGGAATTAGCATCGTATCCTCCTGAACCTTCGCATCGGGTAACACAAAAGTTTCTCCTCCTATTTTGGCATGAAAACGCGAAGCAACATCACGTGTCATCTCAAGATGTTGTAACTGGTCCTTACCAACCGGAACGATTTCTGCATCATATAAAAGGATATCCGCTGCCATAAGCATGGGATAGGTAAAAAGACCGGCATTTACATCTTCCAGGCGATCAGCCTTATCCTTAAAACTGTGTGCCAGGGTAAGACGTTGGTAGGGGAAGAAGCAGCTCAAATACCAAGAAAGTTCTGTTACCTGCGGGATGTCACTTTGCCTGTAGAATACGGTTTTCTCGATATCGAGACCACATGCCAGCCATGCTGCTGCCGTACTGTAGGTGTTATTCCGAAGCGTTTCGGCGTCCTTAATCTGTGTTAGGGAGTGCATATCTGCTATAAAAAGATAGGATTCGTTATTGGGGTTGTTGGCCATTTCGATGGCAGGTAAAATAGCGCCCAATAGATTCCCCAAATGAGGGGTTCCCGTGCTTTGTATTCCTGTGAGAATTCTTGACATAATAGGTTCTGCTCAAATTTCAAGCAAAGGTAATTTTTTTGAAGTATTTGCAACTTTCAAATTAGTATTTTTGGCATCGAATGAAATTCCTTCGCAACATAGGGCATGTTTTTTACCGGATCTGGTTTTACATTTTGGTGGCACTACCCATTGTGATACTGTTCCCTATCCTAATCATAAGTATTCTGAAAGACAGTTGGTATCCCTTTTTCTTCCGGCTGGCACGGTTTTGGGCCAAATTGATTTTGTATGGAATGGGTTTCTATCCCAAAGTGAAACGCAACGTCACATTCGAAAAAGGCAAGAGTTATATGTTTGTGGCCAACCATACCTCCATGACCGATATCATGCTTATGTTGTATGTGGTTTCCAAAAACCCATTTGTTTTTGTGGGCAAGGCAGAACTCGCTAAAATCCCATTGTTCGGGTTTTTCTATAAACGTACTTGCATTTTGGTAGACCGATCCGATGCGAGAAGCCGCCACAATGTATTCGTAGAAGCACAAGAAAGACTGCAACGCGGATTGAGTGTTTGTATTTTTCCTGAAGGAGGCGTTCCAGAGGACGAATCGGTATTGCTCAGTCCATTCAAGGATGGTGCCTTCCGTCTTGCCATCGAACATAAGATCCCTATTGCGCCCATGACCTTTCACGATAATAAAAAGCGGTTTTCCTATACTTTTTTAAGTGGTGGCCCAGGAATGATGCGGGTGCGGGTGCACGATATTATTGAAACTGAAATACTGGAATTGGAAGACAAGCGAATGCTCCGGGAACAAACCCGTGAGATTATTCTGGAAGAACTTCAAACTCCTTCGGTTTAAAGGATACAGGCTTTAAATAACAAAAAACCGTTCCTATGGCGATGGGAACGGTTTTTCTTTCATCATTGTTTGGTATAATCCAAACCTAACCAACTAAAAAACTAACCTAAAACTTAAAACTCAATCCACTATAAACCCCTAAATAATAGGGCCTAAAGTCTACAGACGAATCCGAATACGGATTGAGCTGGTATTTAAACATAGGTTCGATATTAAACTTTAATCTCTTACTGATTTTATAATTGAACCCTAGCCCAATGTTCGTTGAGAAGCTCACCGAGTTCAAGTTGTTGGCCTCTCCCAGAACTTCACGGAAATTTCCATCATTGGCTACGATTTCATTATCCCCCAAGAACAGCGTACTGAATCCTCCAATCATATTGATTCCAAATCGCTTATTGAGTAGGGAATAGTTCAGCTCCAGTGGCACTTCATAGTACGAAAGGTTCTGAGTGAGTTCGGCATTTCCACCTGTGGACTTAGGCCGTAAATTATCGAATGGGTTATCGGACATATCATCCGAGGCGTTGTTTGCAAGGGTTCCTTTATCTAAGGCAGTTAATACATTGGAGCGTCCTCCGTAATCAACCGAAGTAAGCGCCGCTGCTACAGGCCCAGTGGCCAGCTCAACATCTCCTGTGGTATATCCCAGATTTACATTGCTTACTCCAGAGCGGATACTTAACTTATCACTAATGGCGTAACTAATCTGTACCCCATAACTGAAATTGGTATCACCACTTTGCGAGTTGTCAGCAAACATAGGGTCTATAGAAGAACCTCCATTAATAGTATTGTAGAAAACAGGTCCAAAATTGGGGGTTACTTCCCAAGGGCGGGAATCCCCATCATCGACTTTGGCAACCTCAGCAGCTTCGTCTTCAGCAATGGCATCGAAAATCGATTTTTTATTTTCCTCTGGGGTTTCCTGGGTTTCTTCGTTTTTCTGTTCTACACCCGTTACAGCAGTATTCGCATCTTGGATTACATTGGATAGGTCCTTATCCTGCATTGGGTTTTTAAACCGTTCTTCTTCATGATCCAAATGATCCAATTTTTTCTGCTCTTCTTTCACCTGATCTTCAACCGCAACACCCGTTTCTTGGGCATCTTTAATCTGGGTATCTATATGGTTTTGTTTTTCAATGAACGGATTGTGAATCTCTTCTTTTGGAGTGCGCTGCTTATCCTCATTTTTGGAAACAGCAACAGCATCTTGCGTATGGTCGTTTTTCACAACACCCGCATCTTTCTGAATGAATCTATTTTCGGAAGATGGATCCTCGACCTTCTTCTGTTCCTCTACAGCAAAGGCTTCTTGAGCACTACGCGATTGTTTTAAGATCGTTTCCTGAGGATCGTTTTGTAGGTCTTCTGAAGTGGTCTCATCACTTTTTGCGTCTTCAACACTTTCTTCGGAAGTAAAACCATCGGTATCAACGTTTGGATCAGAAATTGGATTGTCACTATCCTTGTCTTCGATACTGCGTTCGGTATTTTCATCTACCAAAATAGGACCATCGCCGTTTCCACCAAACGGAGCGAACACCATATTACCCACCGTAAGCAGTAGGGCCAACAATGCGGCCACACCACCTACACGCCACCACAGCGGAATCACCTTGCGGTCATCCTTCTCCTTTTTCATTTTAGCTTGGATATGGTTCCAAACCTCGGGAGAGGGAGTCACTTCAAAATGCTGCAGTTGCTCTTTGAACAGATCGTCTATGTGTTTCTTGTCACTCATCAAAATCACCTCATTCAAGAGGCGGGTTACTGTTTATTTTGGTCGTTAAGAAACGATTCTACTTTCTTTTTAAGGATCATTCGTGCCCGTGCCAAATTGGATTTGGATGTTCCGTCAGATATTCCCAACATCTTGGCTATCTCCTTATGGGAGTACCCATCCAGCACATACAGGTTGAACACCAATCGGTAACGGTCTGGCAATTCCTGAACAATTTTCAGTAAAAAATCCAGGGGAACCTGTGTTGTTTCAACCTCTACTTCGGCATCCTGTAACTGTTCCTCATTCGAAATATCGAATACCTTTTTCTTCCTGTATTTCTGAAGCACCGTATTTACGGTGATACGCTTCATCCAGCCTTCAAAAGAACCTTTTCCTTGGTACTGCTCAACCCTATTGAAAATAGTAATAAATGCATCTTGCAAACTATCTTCAGCTTCGGCCCGATTGGGAGAATACTTCAAACAGATTCCGAACAAAACACCGGAATACTGCCTGTACAGCGCCTCCTGTGCTTTAGCATCGTGCCGCTTGCATTCTTCTATGAGCTGTTGTAACGTCAAATATGGTTGGCTTGTTTAGTAAATTCAACTACCAAGTAACGTAAGCAGGCAACCATATCGCCCAAGTTGCTACATTCTGTAGATACAGGGTGAAAAAAAGGGTTGCGTGGGGCTTAAAAATTTTTAACTAGCCACTGCTGCAATGGCTTCCTTGATTTTTTGTTCGAGTTCTTCCATGAGTTCTGGATTGTCCAGTAACAAGGTCTTTACGGCATCGCGACCTTGCCCCAACTTGGTATCGTCGTAACTAAACCAAGATCCACTCTTTTTTACGATTTCGTAGGCCACACCCAAATCGATGATTTCACCCACTTTAGAAACGCCCTCTCCGTACATGATATCGAATTCGGCCGTTCTAAAAGGCGGTGCTACCTTATTCTTAACGATTTTTACACGGGTTTTGTTTCCAACGACGCTTCCTTGGCTGTCCTTAATTTGAGTAGAGCGCCTAATATCGAGTCGGACCGATGCATAGAATTTCAGTGCATTACCACCGGTGGTGGTTTCTGGATTTCCGAACATAACCCCAATCTTTTCACGTAACTGGTTAATGAAGACTACGGTACAATTGGTTTTGCTTATGGATGCTGTTAGTTTTCGAAGTGCCTGGGACATTAAACGGGCGTGTAATCCCATTTTGCTATCTCCCATTTCCCCTTCTATTTCGCTTTTCGGTGTAAGGGCGGCTACCGAGTCTATAATAATGATATCGATCGCGCCACTTCGGATAAGGTTGTCGGCAATTTCCAATGCCTGTTCTCCATTGTCGGGTTGGGAAATAATCAGGTTTTCAATATCTACCCCTAATTTTTCGGCATAATATCTGTCGAAGGCATGCTCTGCATCTATGAAGGCAGCTATCCCTCCATTTTTTTGCGCTTCGGCTATGGCATGGAGTGTTAAGGTTGTTTTACCCGAAGATTCCGGGCCGTAGATTTCGATCACCCTTCCTCTGGGATACCCTCCAACCCCAAGGGCCAAATCGAGTCCTAAGGATCCTGTAGGAATGCATTCCACTTCCTGTACGGCGGCATCGCCCATCTTCATTACTGTACCTTTTCCGTAGGTTTTATCTAGTTTGTCAAGTGTAAGCTTGAGTGCTTTTAATTTCGCTTCTTTTTCGCTGCTCATGTGTCTATCTATTGAAAATTCTTAAAACGTTAAAGGTAGCATTTCTACAAATTTGGCACAACAGGAAAAAGCCCCTGAACCCTTTTTTTGTCAACAAAAATGCAAAACCGTACATTTGCCGCGATTATTGTTAGTTTTCATCTTTTCACCTAAAAAAGTATAGCATGCAACTGTACAACACACTAAGTGCAAAAGAGAGAGCGGAATTATTGGAAATGGCCGGAGAAGATCGGCTTACGCTTTCTTTTTATCAATATGCCAACATTGGCAACCCCGAACTTTTTAGAAATCATTTGTTCATCGCATGGGACGATATGGATGTGCTTGGACGCATCTATGTGGCCCATGAGGGGATTAATGGACAATTGTCTGTTCCTGCAAAAAAATTCAATGTTTTTAAGGAATTTTTGGATGGGATTTATTTTCTGAAGGACGTACGTCTCAACATTGCTGTGGAGCATGATTTGAAGTCTTTTTTAAAACTGAAAGTAAAGGTGCGACATAAAATTGTGGCCGATGGCCTCAACGATGACACCTTCGATGTTACCAATAAAGGGGTGCATGTGGGTGCCGAGCGTTTTAATGAGCTTATTGAAGATCCCGATACCATCTTGGTGGATATGCGTAACCATTACGAAAGTGAAATCGGCCACTTTAAAAACGCCATTACCCCAGATGTGGATACCTTCCGTGATTCTTTGGATATTATTGAAGAAGACCTTAAAGATCACAAAGAGGACAAAAAGTTGGTGATGTATTGCACGGGTGGGATTCGTTGCGAAAAAGCCAGTGCCTATTACAAACACAAAGGATTTAAAAATGTGTTCCAGTTGGAAGGCGGTATAATTGAATATACCCGCCAAGTGAAAAGCGAGGGCTTGGAAAATAAATTCATTGGTAAAAACTTTGTGTTCGATCACAGACGTGGCGAGCGTATTTCAGATGATATTATCGCGCAGTGCCATCAGTGTGGAAAACCCTGTGATACACATGTAAATTGTGCCAACGAAGCCTGCCATCTTTTGTTTATTCAATGCGATGAATGTGCAGAAAAAATGCAGGATTGTTGCAGCGACGATTGCGTTGAAGTGATTCAACTGCCTTATGAGGAGCAGAAACGTTTACGCAGTGGCAAGCACAATAGCAACAAGATTTTCAAGAAGGGCCGTTCCGAAAAATTAAAATACAAACAGTAATTCTTTTATTGGTATATTTACCTAACGAAAAACTTGTTTAATCTTCGTCTCTTTTTTAGTTGAAAAAGAGCTATATATAAAAAATATGGGCTGTACCAGTTGCGCTACTGGCGCCAATGGACAACCAAAAGGCTGCAGGAACAATGGAACCTGTGGCTCCGATGGCTGTAATAAACTCACGGTATTCGATTGGCTTTCCAACATGTCACTTCCTGGCAATATGGAACCATTCAATGCGGTTGAAGTACGCTTCAAAAACGGAAGGAAGAATTTCTTCAGAAACCCCGAAAATGTAACGTTAAGTATTGGCGATGTGGTGGCTACCGAGGCTTCCCCGGGTCATGATATCGGGATCGTTACCCTAACGGGTGAATTGGTTCGGGTGCAGATGAAGAAAAAGAAACTACAGCCTTCTATCGAGGAATTGCCCAAGATTTATCGCAAAGCATCGCAAAAGGACATTGATGTTTGGCAGAAAATGCGAAATAAAGAACTCGATGTTCAGAAACAATCGCGGGAAATTGCCATGCGTTTGGGATTGCAAATGAAGATTAGCGATGTGGAATACCAAGGGGATGGCTCCAAGGTCATTTTTTACTACACGGCCGAGGAACGTGTGGATTTCCGTCAGCTTATTAAGGATTTGGCTCGTGCTTTCAGTACGAGAATTGAAATGAAACAGGTTGGGTTCCGGCAAGAAGCGGCTCGTTTGGGAGGCATTGGGTCTTGTGGTAGGGAACTCTGTTGTTCTACGTGGCTTACCGATTTTAGGAGTGTAAATACGTCGGCTGCCCGATACCAACAACTGTCATTGAATCCTCAAAAACTGGCAGGCCAATGTGGAAAGCTAAAATGTTGTCTTAATTACGAACTGGATACCTACTTGGAGGCATTGGAAGAGTTTCCGAAAACCGATATAAAACTCAGTACCGAAAAAGGTCGCGCCCATTGCCAAAAGGTGGATATTTTTAAAGGGCTTATGTGGTTTTCCTACGAAAGCGAGAACATGACCTGGCACGAAATGGAGGTGGCCAGGGTCAATGAAATTGTGGCCCTTAACAAGAAAGGCGAGAAGGCTACAAGCCTTGAGGATTATATCGAAGATAAGATATATCCCACCCAAGAGCTCTTCGAAAATGTGGTAGGTCAAGATAGTCTAACACGTTTCGATCAGCCAAAACGAAGAAGAAAGAAACGCCGCAACAAGAACCAAAAGAAAAAGACCGAGACTGCTGCTAAGAATACTTCCGGAGGGCAAAAGAAACCTTCGGGAAGGAATAAAAACCGCAACCGCAACCGTAACAGAAACCGTAACAATAAGAATGCGTAAACTCATTGGTTTTCTCATACTCCCCTTGCTCATTACAGCCTGTGATTCGCAAATAGTGGTA
>JAHQVM010000078.1 GCA_019634365.1 Flavobacteriaceae bacterium
CTACCCTAAAAGTAAATTGTATTAATGAACCAACCCGATCATTTGATTGAAGCCATGCAGCAAGGAAATGAAAAAGCATTTTCTTCTATTTATCAGATGTATTCTGGGGCCATAAATGGGGTGATTTATACCATACTTAAGGATCGAAATCTTACCGAAGAAGTTCTTCAAGACGTATTTGTGAAAGTTTGGAATAACTCTCAATCCTATACCATTGGAAAAGGTCGCTTTTACACATGGTTGTTAAATATTGCCAGGAATGCGGCTATTGACAAGACCAGATCCAAGGACTTTAAGAATAGCGGTAAAAACCTTACCACCGATAATTTCGTAGATATATTGGCAGGGCACGATAACCTCTCCCGTAGAATGGATGCTTTGGGAATCAAGAAATTCGTCGAAGCCCTTAAGCCAATTTGTGTTAAAATAATAGACTTATTGTATTTTAAAGGATTCACTCAGGCAGAAGCGGCCGAAGAACTGGATAGCCCACTGGGCACTATAAAAACCCGTGCGCGCAATTGTATTGGTGAATTGCGAACTGCAATTTTGGAAGAAAAAATATGACCAAAGAGGAAATCATAGCATCCGGATTATTGGAACTGTATGTAACAGGCTCCTTACCCCAAGACGACATCGTCATGGTAGAGCGTGCTATTGCCCAAAATCCTGAGCTGATTTCTGAAATAGAACGCATTGAGCAAGCCTTAATGAACCTTTCTGAAGTCACAGGTGGCAATGTTTCGGGAGCAGTATGGGGCAACATAAAGGAGCAAACTGCTAAGGTCCGCACATTAAAACCTTCATCCAAAACCAATTGGAGTGCTATCACCGGTTGGGCAGCTGCTGTTTTATGTTTGGCAGGTTTATTCTGGATGATGAAAACCAATAATGATTTAGAAGAACAAATACAATATAGTAACAGTGAAAAGGAGGTATTGGAAGAACAATTGAATATTCAGGAATCTGAATTGACAGAAACCTCCGAACTTCTTGAAATGGTTCGATCCAAAGATTTTAAAGCCATTACCCTTCCTGGAAACGAAGCGGTAGCTGCCAATGCCTATGCTACTGTGTACTATAATGAAAAAGAGGACATCGCATATATTGACGCCAAAGGGCTTCCAGAGCCACCAAAGGGAAAGGTGTATCAAGTCTGGTCCTTAAAAATGGAACCCCTCACACCAAGCAGTATCGGTTTACTGACGAATTTTGAATCGAATGAAAACCTTTTCTTCAAGGTTGAAAACATTCCTGCACCTGAGGCTTTCGGAATCACTCTTGAACCGGAAGGTGGAAGTGATAGTCCGTCGCTAGATCAATTATACACTTTGGGGATGGTCACTCCTTAATTATTTTCAATACTAGGGTTGTTCCATTGTAGTGTACTTTGAGAAAGTACATGCCTTGTGGTAAATACGTGATGGATATGGGAATGCTCGTACTGGTAACACCTAATTGATTTTCATAAATCCTTTTCCCTGCCAAATCCCAAATTTCATAACCGTGTATTAAGAACTCTGAAGGGTTTTCTAAATTAAACTGTTCTGCAGCTGGTATGGGTGCCACCCCAAGATCATTGCCATTTAAATCTGCCACCTTCTTCAATGTTAATAAAAACGTGCACATGGAGGTATTTCCCGCTGGATCCTCAACCTCCAAAGTAATGTCAACAGTTCCCTCAACCAGCATGGTTCCAGGCACTGGCGTCTGTTTACTACTTTTCAAGGAGGTCCCCGAGCAGGCATCGTCTACATGCAAATCATCAATAAAATTGATTAGTTCATAACCCAATGGCGATGTATATTTAACCGTTTGGTCCCCTACACATTGAATGTTCGGTGGCTCATTGTCCGCACCTACAAATACTTCTACAGGCAATTCAAAAGCCCCAAAACACGGAGTCTCAGGCATGGTATACACAATTTCATGGGTGCCAGGGCCTGCCAAACTTGGATCGAACGAAAAATTGACTCCATTACCATTGTCCCTCACTCCAGGGCCGGAGTATACCCCGCCTCTAGGAAAACCACCAGAAAGGCCATTGAGCTTTTCCGAAGACTCGCATAAATCGATAAGCGATAGGTCGAAACCGGGTTGTATCGCAGTAAAATCATAAGAAGCCACTTCATCACCAACCCTTAGCTTATTGCCAGATTCTGCATGAACACCAAGACCGCGAACAGTGAATGCTTCCCAAACCAGGCACAATATACCTGGGCCATATATGCTTTCTGCAGCGGCTAAAATCCCATCCCTTGCTCCTACAAAACCTGAAAATTTGCTTGTAAAACGCAGTCCTTCGGTAACAATGGCAAGTGCCATTATGTTTCCGGCGTCTTGATTAAAATCTCCCTGGAAATTGCGAACATCGGTATCAAAGCCAAACTCGTCTATCAACCTCCAAGTGAGTTCCCATAGGATGGTAGCCCAAACAGTGCCCACTTCGTGAATCCTCATCTCCTCATGCAGGGAACCAAAATCGTAAGGATTGCGTGTGGTATCGATGATATACGGATAGCGTCTTACCCCAGAACCGCTAGGCGATTGTTCTCTAAGATAGGTACCAATCGTTCTGGGGGTCAAAGCAGTATGGCTTTCTTGCATGGTGAGCATTAGCCCGTACCAATCGCTCCAACCTTCGGTAGGACTTTCCTCATAGATCAAATTACCATCACCCAAGGTCATTCGAGTAGTCAAACCATGTGCATATTCATGAAGAATCACCAAGTTGTCGAAGCCGCCATCCCTGGTATTGCACGTATTTAATAACATCGTTGGAGCAATACCGTCCCTTGCTGCACTGACCATAGAAGCATTGCAGGGCCGGGTTATATTTTGAACCTGAACCTCCAACGGATCCTTTTCTAGGCCACCATTTCCATAATTATTGAACTGAAAATTTCCAGAAGCTTCATCAAAACCATAGGCATAAAAAATGTCATGCGCGCTATTACATACATAGAAAGCATTCGTAATGGAGGCATCCTCATATTGTGAAAGTTCGGAGTAAAAAATACTGAACGGAAAACCACTGAAATCCAATTGATCACCACCAGCAGGTTGATATCCATATTTATCACCGGCTTCGAAGGCCTGAACATTATTGCCATCGGTTACCTCTGTGTCGTGTCCGTCTTCACCATCAAAATCATGCCATCCATAGGGTGAAGCATTGGTATTATGAGGTTCTTCGGCCAATGATCTATTTCCATGAAGTGGACTTTCGACCGGTAAGGCAAAAACTTCATAGCAATTTTGGCAAAACTTGGCAGCCAATGTTTCCTCCTCTTTATAATGAGGAATATCGAATAGGTTGTCGTTGTAATTGACAATTGTTTCCGATGATCCATATTCACAATGAACAACGAGATCATTCTTTTTTAACACTCTTCCTTCCGTAGCATGATACCAAACCTCCCAATAATGACTATAGTCCCTATCAAATACCTCAACTAACCATATAGGAATCAATCGACCTTCCCACGGAGCGTATTTCATAAATAATGAAACGTCGCGCTCAAAGACACCTCCATTACTGAAGCGCACCTCATCTGTGCGGCTTACCGTTTCATTTAATCTACGGAACGCCAAGCCGTCCGAATACCCCAAATCCTTAATAACATCATAAAAGGCTTGCTCTGGAGCTAAAATGTTCTTTTGAGCCGAAGAGGAAAGGCCCTTTGCATTGGGCACAAAGTAATCGTTGATTTTAATCACATGCCCTTTCTTATTGATATGGATACTGGATTCGGTATGCAATATGGGGACACCTTCCAAGGTTTGTTGGAATTTAATATGCCTAACCCCACTGGTTTTGCTCACCACATCCTGAATAATCAATAGGTCCTTCGTATTCAGACTCAATGTATCAGTATTCATATGCTGAAGCACCATCGTCTTGGCATCTTGCGCACAGATTACCGTAATCATTGCGCAATACAGAAGTACGAAAATGGCTGTTTTTTTGGATCGAATCATGTTATAGATTTACTATAAATGTATTCGATACAGAGACAGTATACTAGTTATGAATGTCTTACTTCATAAATGATAGGATTCCAGAAATTTTAAATGATTACAAGATCGATTCCAATGCTACTGTATACACAATACAAAAGACGTTATTGTTTATATGGACGCCAGAAGACTTGCTGCCCCCTCCCTAAGTATTGGCACAACAAGCTTAACCTCTAAGAAGAAAACAATTCTTTGAGATGGAAACTATTCTGTATCGAGAAGCTTTTGGAATTACGCTGGAACTTAAGAATGAAAGTACAAAACCTGCTTTGTATCAATTGTAAACCCTGGGAATTGTTACTCCTTAATTATTTTTAATGCCAATGAAGTACCTTTGTAAAACACTTTCAAAAAATACATCCCTTGTGACAAATAGTCAACCGTAATAGGAATTGTAGTATTCTTCCCTCTTATTTGGGCTTCATGAATTTTGTGCCCCACCATATCCCAAATTTCATAACCTTCGATAAAAAAGGCTGACGGGTTTTCTAAATTCAATTGGTTTGAGACCGGAACAGGAGACACTCCAAGGTCTTTTTCACCTATATCAACAACTCGGATTTCAGTCAATGTAATTAAAAATGAACATTGGGAAACATTGCCTGCTAAATCTTCGGCTTCTAAAGTAATCTGGGTAGATCCCTCGGTCAAGATGGTCCCGGGAATTGGAGACTGCGTGATTCGTTTTAGTGTTATTCCTGAACAATCATCTGTTATGAAAATATCTTCTAGATAATTGGATAACTCGTATCCTGAAGACGAGAAATTTTCTATGGTAATATCTTCGAGGCATGTCATAAATGGGGGTTCTTCGTCTTCGACAACTTCGACTTCGACGGTCGCTCGAGCAGCTGGAAAACAAGGGGTAGTTTCAAAACTGTAAGCAATTTCATGAGTGCCAACCCCAGCAATTTCTGGATCAAAGGAAAAGTTGACTCCATTACCAATATCGGTAACTCCTGGGCCGGAGTACACGCCTCCTCTTGGAAAACCTCCATGCAGAAAGGTCATTTTATCAGACGTCTCACAAACTCCAATCAATGAAAGGTCAAAACTTGGATCAATTTCGGTGTAATGGAAAGAGGAAGTTTCATCACCCAGTAGTAATGCATCACCAGAACGGGCATTTACTCCAAGACCCCGAGCAGCAAAAGCTTCCCATAACAGGCAGAGTATCCCATCGCCATAAATACTTTGGGCAGCGGTTATAATACCATTTCTGGCAATTACAAAACCAGAATACTTAGGGGTAAAACGCAATGCTTCCGTAACTATAGCCATGGCCATAATATTACCTGCATCTTGGTTTATGTTACCTGTAAAATTATGGATGTCTGAGTCGAACCCAAACTCATCGATTAATTTCCAGGTAAGCTCCCAAAGAATCGTAGCCCAAACCGTGCCGACCTCATGAATCCTCATTTCTTCAACAAGAGAACTAAAGTTAAATGGGTTTTGGGTAGTGTTCATTGTGTATGGATATCTTCTTACTCCTGAACCACTGGGGGATTGTCCCCGTAGGTAGGTACCAATAGTTCTAGGTGTAAGTGCTGTATGACTCTCTTGCATGGTTAACATAAGTCCAAACCAATCGCTCCAACCCTCTGATGGGCTTTCCTTGTAGATTAAATTACCGTCTCCAGGTGTCATTCGCTCTGTAACCCCATGAGCATATTCATGTACAATCACTAAATTATCGAAACTACCATCTCGGGTATTGCATGTATTTAAAAGCATCGTAGGGCCAACCCCATCTGTAGCTGGAGTCACCATAGACGCATTACAAGGCTGTATAAACCGTTGTACTTGAGCCTCTAGAGGGTCTTCTCCCTTCCCTCCTTTGCCATAATTATTTAACTGAAAATTACCCGAGGCTTCATCGAATCCATAGGTGTAAAAAATATCGTGAGCGCTATTACATATATAAAATACGTTTGTGATTGCTGCGTCTTCATACTGCTCCTCATCATTATAAAAGATATTGAATGGAAATCCACTAAAATCCAATGGGTCTCCCCCAGTGGGTTGGTATCCATATTGATCACCCGCCTCGAAAGCGAAGACATTATTTCCATCGGTGACTTGCGTATCGTGACCTTCAACACCGTCAAAGTCATGCCAACCATAAGGGGATGCCTCTGTATTTAATGTTCCCTCCACGAGTGATCTATTCCCATGTATAGGACTCTCAACGGGTAAAGGAAAAACTTCGTAGCAATCTTCACAAAGATTAGGGGTTTCAATTTCTGGCTTTACATCGTCCGAAATATCATATAGATTATCGTTATAATTTAATACTGTATTTCCTCCTCCATAATCGCAATGAACGACAAGATCATTTTTCTGAAGTATTTTCCCTTCGATAGCGTCATACCAAATATCCCAATAATGGCTATATTCCTTTTCAAATATTGCCACTTGCCAAATAGGAATCAAATTTCCCTCCCATTGGATGTATCTTAAAAACAGGGAGACCTCACGTTCGAAAATGCCTCCATTACTAAAGTGCACCCCTAGAGGATCATGAGCTTGTAGTTTTTCGAAAGCTAAATGCTTCGAATATCCCAACTCTTTTACGAGTTCAGAAAGGGCTTTTTCTGGTGCTATGATGTCCTTAGCAGTATAGGATCGTACATTTTTCCCTTCTGAAATGAAAAAGTCATTAACTTTTATAACAGCTCCAGCAGCATCGATATGAATACTTGATTCAGTTAGGAGAATGGGAATACCATCTACCATTTGTTGAAATCTAATATGCCTTACTCCACTGGTTCTACTTACAACATCCTGAATAATAGAAACATCATTCGCACTAAGACCAGTCGCTTGGGTTTGAAACTTTTTTAGGACAAGCGTCTTTGCATCTTGTGCATGAGTAACTCCTATAAAAACACAAAACAAGAATATGAAAAAAGGTGTTTTTTTGGATCGAATCATGCTATAGGTTTACTACAAATATATTCGATGCAGGGACAATATGCTAGTTATGAACGTCTTGTTTCGTAAATGATAGCTTTTTCGGTGTTCCTAGAGTGCTTCTACTCGCTTCATAAGAACGGGCCCCAGTTCAAAGGCGGCGTCCAGGAGTTCCGCTTTCAATTCGTTTAATTCTTCCGTCTTTCCATTGGCTTTATAAACCAGCGCCGAATGAAATGCTGCCATGGGTTCGTACGTTCTACCCTTCACATGCTCCTCTATGGTATTAAGGGCTAATTCGCTTTTACCATTCTTGAGTTGAGCCAAGGCTAACAGATGATAGGTTTCTGGGGTGGCTCGATTTCCGATTTCCCTCTCAGCCAATTCCAATGCTTTTGCCGGTTGGCTATCCGACCATAGCTCAATACAATAGGTGTTGTACATAGCTCCATAGTCACCATTATTAATTACGCTAGATAGAAATTGATCTTCATACACTTTGGAAGATATCCCATCATTTTCCGAAGTATATAACTCCGACTTGAACAAGTGATAATCAGGGATAGGATGTTTCACCATAATGGAGTCTAAAATTCTATGGGCTTCTTCTGCATTCCCATCATGCGAATACGCAATCCACGCAAGGCCTTTCTTAACATAGGCATTATCGGGCTGAAGTTCTAATGTTTTGAGGTAATGCTGGTACGCATCTTCTATCCTACCCGCATGCCCATAGTAATCGCCCAGATTGCTATAGGTCCATATTTTAAGGGGTTTACTGTTTCTTGATTCCGCCACGGCTTTGGCATCCTCCATAAACTTAATGGCATTGTCTAGATCCCCGCGATAATCGCTCCATTTCGACAAACGGATCAAGTAATTATAATCGCTTAGGTTCTTTACTGAATTGAGATACTCGTATGCCTTATCGTATTCACCAACCTCCATCGCAGCATCGAAAAGCATGAGGCGGGTTTGGTGTTTATTGGAAGGCCCTTCCAAGGTTTCCTGTAGTATTTCATACGCTTCCTTAAAACGGTGTTGAGAGATTAAATTATGCGCCAATCCCCGGGCAAAAGCGTCTTTGTCATTGGCAGAAACATCCATGCCTTTGCGATAAAGCTTTTCTGCGGCACGTAAATGACTTACTGCACCTGTAGACTCAAACAACAGTTCATAAGCGCCCGCCAAAGGTGCTAAATCCCCTACCCCAGAACTATCGGCCCGCAATCGCTTGGACCAAAATTCCTTTTGGGCAATGGCTTCCCGTTGGGTATCGTTATGCGTATTGAATAAATATTGATCGTAGTCTGCCGGGTTTATGGTAAAAGTGTCTTGGGTTTCGTCTTGGCAAGAGAATAGCAGCATACATCCAAGACAAAGGATCACAAACTTTTTCATGGGTATATATTTTCTGAAAGAACACGGGTTCTTTCGTGAAGTCATTATTAATAAATGAAAAGGGCAACCAACGCTGCCCTTTTCTTTCAGTTTAGTTTTTAATTGGTCAAAGCAGGCTCCATATAGGGAAATCCTAGGGTAAGATCCCGATCTCCAACACCTATACCATCACTGGTTAACTGTGGGGTTCCATTGTTTCCGTCGAAACGCGTTCCGGTGGTTCCTCCAAACATAAGGGTTAAGGAAATATCGATGACATCATCCCCCAAGTTTCTACCTGTTAACACATTGGTTCCATCGAAATACGTAGTGGGTGCATTGGGCGCCACTTGTAGGGCATCGAATTGAGCCAATACCGTTGTAAAGGTAGGGGCATCCAAGTTTAGGATATTGGTTTCGTAATCCAAATCTTCGGTAGGTATCCCCAACGACGTAGCATATACATCGTGATACAGTTCTAGGGTGGCCTCAAAAATAGGCTGGAAGGCAGCCCTTTCGGTTACCAGCGAATTGTTGAAGTCGTTCTTTACATCGTTACTTCCGCTAAATACGGTATTCACTCCGGGACGTCCCATGATATCTACCTGCGTATAGGTTCCGCTAAAGTCTATATTCCCTACACAGGGTTCACAGGCAGTTCCTCCACAGTCCACACCTTCTTCGTCTCCATTCTGTATTCCGTCGGTACAGCTAATCTGTTCTATTACGTTTCCGTTGTCGTCATCGTCCGCACATTGTACAAATAGAAAGGAAGTACAAAGCGCCAGTATTGCAAATTTTATATTAAATCGTTTCATTACGTTCTTCTTTTAGGTTATTGTTTTCTTTTTGCGGATACCCAAACATTATAGGCATTGGGCAATCCTGTGATTCCTACTGCACCTCCCACATGCTCTGGAGCCGAACCTAACATGCTGTTAGGCACCTCCACTACGATGGATAGTACATTAAGCGCTTCGAAAAAGTCTGATGCCTGACTGGGTGGTAGAAATCCTTCAGGAGCCACACTCCCAGAAATCACATCGTTAAACCTATTGAAATCGAAATAAAAATAATCCCTTCTCGGGCCTGCAAAAAAGCTCATTCCGTTGTTGGTGGCGGTAAAAGTATCGCCCACGCCTGAAATCTGAACTTGACCGGCCAATTGATCCGAATAAATGGAACTGGAAGCCCCAGTGTCTGCAGCGTCCACCACCGCCGGACCAAAGAAATACATAGTGTCTGCTCTTTTCACTGCTTGAATCACAAGATCCTCAACAAAGTCACCTGTATTATCGATATTAAATTCGATTAATACATCTTCATCGAATGAGGCGTTTTCGGTAACTCCTCCTGGATTTAGTGGTCCTTGCAAAGTAGCTACAAAAACGGTGTTGTTTTCATTGTTCCCTTGAAAGGCATAGAGATCTGCTATGTCTACCGTTGTGTTGGCCACCGAAGGAGAATCGATGTGATCCGCAGCAATAAGGAAAATAGAAAACCCGGCAAGGGCCAATCCTCCAAGAGCCGCAAAAATTTTTGTTTTTTTCATCATTAGAATGTTATAATGGTTAATTTTACTTTCCACTATGTACGTACGAAAGTATGGCTATGGTTTTGGGAATAATGTTAATATTTTGTTAACGAAATTTTGCTTACTTATTCAACAAAAGTAAAAAATGAACCCCTCTTCTACCGGCTGGATCCATAAATTTATTAACGAGTTTCCCAAAACCCGCTTAATGGATAACTATTCATCTCCAACTCTATTTTATGGAGGCCTAAAAAATTCTGGATTTATTTATGGGGTATCCATTACTACGCTGCTTGAGGAACCTGTTAGTCATTTAAAGCTCACCAAGGAGGAGTACTCCAAAATCAATCTGTTCCATGCGCTGTTATATGCTCATTTTAGTGCCTATCCTAATGACGATTATGAGAACGCGATTGCTTCTATCATTTCTTTTTACAAGGATATAGAACGCGGGAAACGGAAATGGTTACAGCGATTTTCCTTTTCACAGAGTCCATCAGAAAATCTGGAAAAAATTCTTTCTGCGCGTTTGCACGAGAGCAATACCCTACTAAAAACGGATGCCGCTTCACTACTTACCTATGCCCTGCTATATGTAGATGTTCTGGGATATACTTATTATTTGGAGGAACCTAAAGGTTTGAAGGTATACCTGGAAGCTATAGAATACACATTGTTAGAATATAGTTTATTGGCTTTGCAGTCTAAGGAAGACAAGAATAAATATGATCTTCTGGTCATCGATATGGTGGCTACTTCTGCCCAATTTCTCGATGGAGCACCATCGGAAGCGCCAACTATATCGGATTCCCTTTCAGAATTGGAAAAATTATTCCTTTTGGACATTTGCTGTTTGGCGGTTTGGGACGATCACAAAATGGACGCTAGCGAGTTGGCATTTCTGAAAAAACTAAACGCCACCCTAGGACATACCGAAAAACAACTGGAAGATTGCTTGGGATCCCTTCTGGAATTTTCGGAGCAGAATGCAGAAAAGATCAAACTATTTGAATATACGCATCCCGTAAAGCAATTGTATAAGCAATCGACCGAAACGGTAAAACGACTTATCCTCAGGAACAAAAACCGATTGGTGAAGGAATTGACCGAAAGCGGTGAATTGCTTGTTTTGCTTACACAATCTACACAACGGGAACTTACCAAAGAGGAAAAGGGTAAAATGAAGGAACAGTTGCTCGATATCATTAAAAGTATACCTTCCCTGGCCATATTTATGCTTCCTGGGGGTGCTATTCTCTTACCATTGTTCGTAAAGCTAATCCCTAAACTTTTGCCCTCGGCATTCCACGACAACCGGGTGGAAGGAGATTAAAACTTTACTTCGCTTCAGGAATTTCGTATTTTACAGAGGGATTCTCAACATTGAGATATGAATTGGATCATTAAGTATTGGGCAAAATTGGGCGGCGCAATGGCCATTGGCATTATTGGGTATGCTTTATTTGGCGAGTTGACCGAAATTCAATTCTTACTTTGGATCCACTTAGCCTTATTGCTATTGCATCAATTCGAAGAATACGTGTATCCCGGTGGTTTCAAACGATTTTACAATGAAAATATATGGAGGAAAAGTTTCCTCACACGAAATCCGTTGAGCAATTCAGGAATTATCCTCGTCAATATTGGTTTGGCATGGACCGTTTACCTCTACTCCGCAATTACCCATGAAACTCAATTATGGCTGGCCTTGGGGCTATTGGGAATCACTATTTTGAATGGACTGCTGCATACGATATTGGGGATGGTTCAAAAACAATACAATCCGGGTTTCATAACCGGTTTGTTTCTATGTATTCCCTTCGGAATGTATGCCCTCATTCGAATTGGTCAAGTAGCCTCCATGGAAGATATTCGAGCAGCCATTACCGTTTTTGCCATGGGTATTATGCTAGTCCCTACATTTATCTTTATCTCTTATGAACTAAAAAACACATAAAACCCGTTACCCTATATATCATGTCATCAATCAAAAAAATCATCATTGTTTACTGCATTTTGCTGCCCATTATGGGATTCAGTCAAAAATCTGAATTATCACCACCCGAAGCATCCTTCTCAGCCGTAATTGTTCTGGATATGGAAGTTTCTTCGACTTGGTACCAAAACACTTTGGGTTTCGAAATCCTGAATGAAACCCACAATGCCGAACGCGGTTTTAAATTACAAAACCTGAAACATGGAAACGTCCATATCGAACTTATTGAAATTAAGGGAACCATGGCCCCCACTACCCTTCTGGAAAACGAACCCAAAGGTAGCCGGGTGGGCGGATTTTTTAAATTTGGAATGAAAGTATCTGATTTCGACCAATGGGTTTCTCACCTTACCGATTCCAAGGCCGAAATGCATGGTGAGGTAGTAATAGACCCTATTTCTGAAAAACGGATGCTTATTATCAAGGATCCTGATGGTAATCGTATTCAACTTTTTGAGAAATAATTCATACCCAAACTCCAGTTTATCAGAAAACACTGTACCTTGCAGTAGCTCCCTAAAACAATAACACCATAACACTTTTTTAATTGAACAACATACCTGCTTATAGCACAGAGTCCATCAGTACCCGGACAAAAAAAGTGCGATTCCTTTTCGAGAGCAAAGGGCAACGTTCCATTATTAAGGTTATTGAATACACGCCTGTATACCGAAAAGATGGTAGAACCATTTTCAATTTGGGCTTTGGGGACTTCATTGAAGAAACCGGCAAATTCTTGGATGATGTAAATAGTAACAACGGGGATATGTGGAAGGTATTCCGTACGGTATTGAATACGGTCCCGAAGTTTTTCAGGGAGCACAATGATGGGGCAATTTGGGTACAGGGAAGTGATGGGGGTGCAAATTACAAGACTGAATGCCGCCCTAACTGCAA
>JAHQVM010000079.1 GCA_019634365.1 Flavobacteriaceae bacterium
CTGTTACGTCGATAGGATCTCCAACTCCATCGCCAGCACAAATGGTAGCTTCTGTAGCGCCTGTTCCTGTGATTTCAATCGCAGCAGCGTCGGGATCGTTTCTCGTTACGGAAATTGGGTTGGAAAGGTCATAACAACCCACCAATCCAGATACGTTCTGTCCAGTCATCAGTCCAGTCAATCCATCTTCATAGCGGATGTACCAGATATCGCAAACACCGTCACCCGCTCCGTCCAAATCGAACGGTGGTGCAGGTGGTAGACCAAGAATAGTCCCTGTGGCATTGTCGGTGATGACCCAACCACTGTTGGCTCCCACTCCGGTTCCTACTACGGTTACGTCTATTGGGTCTCCCACACCATCGCCAGCGCAGATTTCGGCAGCAGTAGCTCCCGTACCCGTAATTTCAATAGCAGCTGCATCTGCCATACATTGGGCATTCGCAGTAAAACTCCAAAGGAAAAAGAAAAGAAGTGCTCCCACACTTTTTCCGATGGTCTTAGTTTGAAATAATTTTTCTTTCATCGTGTTTATTTTTTGTTGATACCACAAACTTATAAACCGATAAATACAGAAAGTGTAAGCTAGCTTACATTAGAATTATCTTTACAATATTTTAACATGCTATTTTTCGGTAAGATCCAGTTTTTCAGCGAAGTAATCGCAAAAGTCTCGCATCGTATCGCTCATTTTCTCATCACTGGTTGCCCTTTGAAAAGTATCTGCCATTGCGGTTAATGTTTGATGAAAAAACACCTTCATTTCATCCAATGGCATATCCTTAGTCCAAAGATCTATACGCAATGCTTCCTTGGATTTATGATCCCAAACAGAAAGAAGCATCGCTTTCGATTCTTCCTTGTTCACCCCACCATCTGGTGCAGACCAATGAAGTTTTTCGGGAATCTTGTTTTCGTCTAGTTCGACATTAATTTTTATTTCGGAGGTATGTACGCTCATTTCTTTGGTTTGTATTTAGACTTTCTATAAAGGTCATCAGGCTCCATCTTCATTAATTCTTGCATGGAAACCTCATTATTTTCAACATACGATTTTACAATTTGCCATCCTATAAAGCGACCGATCATTCCCGGAGATTCGTTATCTAATTCCAGATTGAATTTGGAAAAGGGAGCTGGATTGATAAATCGGGAAGGCAATTTGCCATCTGTGCTGTACAAAAGTTCATTTTCGATAAAGTAACGCCAGATTTCAGATTCATTTTCCACGGCCCAGTTCCATTCTTCTTGTGTGTACCCTATTTTTTGTGCATCATCCAATGTGGGCAACCACAAGTCCTTTAGATACAAGCCTTTTCCAAAATAAAGCATTTGTGACAGAAAAGAACGTTGCCTTGGAATCGCTATATACCTTTTTGAATACGCCATGGACACATCGGATAAAATGTCGTCTGGATTCATATTCTTGGTGATGTATTTGGAAATGCCTTCGTAAAAAGGGTGATCGGCTCCCAAATATGTATCCAACTCGACGACCAATATACTATCCTGGGCTATTACTTTGGTTTTATAATCTACATCGGAAGTAATGGTAAATACCTTTGGAATTACAAAAGCGGGATCATAAAACTTTATGTGGCGAAAAAGATCTTCCAAATCTTCCTGCAGGTCCGTTTCGTTGGGATATACCTTTAATACTGCGTCATTCAATTGCTGCTGAAGCGTATCGGAAAGTCGACCTTCCCATATACTGTCTGGGTATTGTTTTGGAAAAAATTGGGGGTATTGCGACTTCAGATGGGGTAAATCACCAAGGGATGCTTTACCAAATATCTTATCGAACCTAACCAATTCAACATCTACGGTGATGTTGGCAATTTCTTCCTCGGTTTTGGATTTGGAATTACAACCCACTAAGGCGATCACCATTAGAATTATGAAAGGTATATGCTTCATATTTGCCATTTTACAAGATAGTAACGTGTATGCCTTTTATTAATTTTGCTTTTCCCGTACTTTTGCGTTGCAAAGGTATCATTATTCACAATTAAACCCTTACAAAATGCATACGGAAAAAGTGACCCAACATATTGTCCAATGGTTGAAAGATTACGCTGAAAATGCCAAAATGAACGGATTTGTAGTAGGGGTAAGTGGCGGAATCGATTCTGGGGTTACTTCAACACTTTGCGCGATGACCGGATTGAAAACGCTTTGTCTGGAAATGCCCATTCATCAGGCTGAGTCACAGGTAAACCGTGCTCAGGAACATATTGCCCAATTAAAGAGTCGTTTTCCCAATGTAAGTGATGCCCGGGTCGATTTAACCCCGGTTTTTGAGGAATTTAAAACGGAAGTCCCGGAAACCGACCTTGACACCCTAAACCTAAGTTTGGCCAATACCCGTGCTCGTTTGCGAATGACCACCCTCTACTATTTCGCAGGCTTGCATCGATCTTTGGTAGCAGGCACCGGAAATAAGGTAGAGGATTTTGGCGTTGGCTTCTTTACGAAATATGGTGATGGAGGTGTAGACCTCAGCCCTATTGCCGATTTATTAAAAAGTGAAGTTTATGACATTGGCCGGTTTGTAAAAGTTCCAGAATCTATTTTAAACGCCGTACCAACAGATGGCCTTTTTGGCGATAGTCGAAGTGATGAAGACCAGATTGGAGCCAGTTATGACGAACTGGAATGGGCCATGAGCATGCAGGATATGGGCAAGGAACCCAACGATTTTAGTGGTCGCGAAAAGGAAGTTTATGAAATCTACTCGCGCCTCAACCGCATCAATCAACACAAGATGATCCCAATTCCAGTGTGTGAAATACCCCAAGAATTGAAATAAAATTCGCTTTTAACGAATTTTCTTGAATTTGAACGAAAAATCCCTCCAACGCTATTTTCTTTTTATAGTTTTGAATTTGTAGTAGAAGTATTACAAAAACCTCACACATTAAAACTAGTATCCCCGTTTTGAGTGAAACGAAAAAAACGGACCAAGAAATGAAAAGAATCGTTATTGCAGATCATCACCCGGTAACCCGCAAGGGAATTGCTTGTATGATTAAGAAAAATGACAACTATAGCATTGTAGGAAAAGCCAACAATGGGGACGAGTTGTTTAAGAATTTACAAGAGTTACGACCTGATATCTTGATTATGGAAATTGATATGCCGCAGATTAACGGCATCAATGCCCTAAGAAATATTAAGACGGAGTTCCCTGAGACACGTGTATTGATCTATTCTACCCATCCGGAAGAGATATATGCATTGCGTTCCATTAAATCGGGAGCAGCGGGATATGTGCCTAAAACAGCTTCAACGAAGGTGTTTCTGAAAGCTTTGAAGCAAATAGCCAAAGGAGGAATCTTCTTGAATGAAGAACTCACTTCTACCTTCACCAGTAGAAATGTTGGCGAAGCAAGTGCCATTAGCCGTTACAAAAAACTTTCTTCCCGTGAGATTGAGGTATTAAACCTGCTTTCCAGTGGAAAAAGAAATAAGGACATTGCCAATGCCCTTAACATCAATGAAAAAACGGTAAGTACTTACAAAACAAGATTGCTAAAGAAATTGAAGGTTGATAATTTGGCAGATCTCATCCACCAATCGAGAATGTTCCAGTTTGGGTAAAGGTTAAACAACCCTTCTTAATTTTTCCGAAAGAACCATACGCAAGGTGTTATAATCCTGAACATCTTGCATCACATCACGTCGCTCCACTTCTTCTTTTTCTGAAATGGTATTGGCCAATTCGTTAATTTTCATATTCACAAAATGGCGCCTAAGGTTTAAGATGGTCTCCATCACCATTTGGGAAATGGAATACTCCTTCAGCTTCACATAAATCTCCTTTCGATCCCATGCGGCCAATTGATATTTCTCATCGTCCATTAAGATATGAGTCACAGCTTCAGCCGATTTTGGAGGCAACTCATTTACAAAGGACTCCATTTTAATTTCCTGTTGCTGATTGAGGGTATTGATGATATCGAAATAGAGTTCCTTAAAGCTGTCATTCGCAAACTCGATCTCATCTTCTTGCAAATCCAAATACACTTTTTCGAATACCTTGGACTTTACTTTCTCTGGTTTAAAGTTGATACTACCATCCTCCGTGGCTTCTAGGATAAGATCTTCGAAATCTTCTTCTATATGTCCGTAGAGCAACAATAATTCAATGATCTTTCTTTCCAATTCGTACTGTACATCTACTTTTTCCAAGGTCGCCTTTGGCTCTGAAACCACTTCCATGGGCTGTGGGACTTCCTGTTTTGCCTTTTTGTAGGCATCCCGCTTCTCCTTTTCCAGCATCTGAGCGAGCGTACTGAAAAGCACCTCCTCACTAATATCCATGATACGGCCACATTCCTTAATGTATACCTCTTGTTTTATGACGTCAGGAATTTTTGAGATACTGGTGACCATATCACGAATGGTCTCAGCCTTTTTAATAGGATCATTCGCTGCTTCCCTTGCCAACAAAGAAGCTTTGAAATTGATAAAATCCTGGGCATTTTCCTCCAAATATAGGGTTACCTCTTCCAAAGAATTCCCCTTGGCAAAAGTATCTGGGTCTTCACCCTCGGGAAAGGTACAGATCTTCACATTCATTCCTTGCTCCAGAATAAGATCTACCCCTCGTAGCGAAGCTCTTAATCCCGCCGCATCTCCATCAAAAAGCAAGGTGACATTCTTGGTAAGACGATTAATGAGTCTTATTTGTTCCGGTGTTAAAGCCGTACCAGAAGAAGAAACCACATTCTTAATTCCCCTTTGATACATTTGGATGACATCTGTGTAACCCTCTACCAGGTAACAATTGTCTTCTTTGGCAATGGTTTGTTTGGCATGGTAAATTCCGTAGAGCACCTTGCTCTTATGGTAAATATCACTTTCTGGGGAATTGAGATACTTAGCCGCTTTTTTATCGTTGGTTAGAATGCGTCCTCCAAAACCCAGAACACGTCCGCTCATACTCAATATGGGAAACATGACCCTCCCCTTAAAACGATCGAATTGCTTTTCACCCTTTACAATGGTCAATCCCGTCTTTTCCAAATAACTTAGCTGATAACTATTCTTAAGTGCATGCTCCGTAAAGGCACTCCATTCGTCTGGCGAATATCCCAGCGCAAATCGCTCTATGGTCTCATCGGTAAAACCACGTTCCTTGAAATAGGTTTTGCCAATCGCCTTGCCTTGTTCACTATGTAAAAGGGTATGGTAGAAGTAGTCCTTGGCAAATTCACTTACCAAATAGAGGCTCTCCCGTTCACTGGCCTTTTCCTTTTCTTCATCGGTTTGCTCGGTCTCTTCGATTTCGATTCCGTATTTCTTCGCCAAATAGCGAATCGCTTCTGGATAGGAGAAATGTTCGTGTTCCATTAAGAATGCCACCACATTCCCTCCTTTTCCACTGGAGAAATCCTTCCAAATCTGTTTTACAGGAGATACCATGAAACTCGGGGTTCTCTCATCGGTAAAAGGGCTCAATCCTTTAAAATTGCTTCCGGATTTTTTGAGTTGTACAAAATCCCCAATCACCTCTTCCACGCGGGCGGTATCGAAAACTTGGTCTATGGTAATTCTTGAAATCAAATTAGGCGGTCTCTATCGAAAAACAAATATACTTTAATTGCCCAACAAAATACGAAATACAAAAAGGCCTCCAATGGAGGCCTCTAACATGATCAATCGGGCTAACTCAATGAAATTAACTTAAAGCAAATCAGTCCATGTCGAAGCGTAGCCCAAGCGAAAGATTTCGCTGCTCCACAGGATTGTCTTTAAAAATAGGGTTGAGATCATATTTTACGTACAGGGCAGCGGAACGCCAACCCAAATAGGCACTAACACCATAAATAAAATTATTGGCATTGAAATTTCCTTTTTGTTTCTGCTTAATGTCTTCTGACCCATCGTTAAATTTTAACTTCTGGCGACTTGCCAGCCGAAAACCAGCGTACCCTCCAAATCCAAGCTTAACCTTATTGTGCGTGTAATAACGAAAGTAGTCCTCGCCTTCTACTTTCCTGGAGGGCCCTACTTCGAAATGTACTGGAAAAACAAGATTGTCTATCCTAAATTTCGATTTATCCAAATCCTGATCGAAGGTCTGCAATTCGGTTTGCGTTCCTGTATCCACAAAATAGCGATTGTCGGTTGGCTTCAAACCATTGAACTGAAAAGAAAATCCATATTTAATGCGCAACCAGTTCGTCTCTTGGAACACCCGGGTCTTCCAGGCCCAGCCTATTTCAGCAAAACGGCTTCCTGCAATTTTGAAGTCACTATCCTCCAATGACTCACCTTCGGTAACTACATTGTTGAATCCTACAGCAAGAACGAAGTCACTGGTAGTCCTGCGGTCGTATTTACGTTTTTTCGGTGTGTATTCTACTCCTAGAATCTTACCACCCCCAAAAAACTTAATCTCAATTTTATCGGTATCCAGAATATGTTCATTTCCACCATTGCGTTTAAGAAGCGCAAGCTGATTATCTACAATAGCTAGTCGATTCTCGATATTCAATGCCCGACGTTCGGCCGCCTCATTCTTTAAGCGCTCTCCTTCTTCTTCCGTTATTTCGCCGTCATCGATGCGGTCATTTATGGTCTCAACCTCGGCTTTGATGGCATCTTTTTCTTCGTTAATGATTTGTTCCTTACTCTGTTCAAGTACTTCTTCCTTTGTAAGCACGTGTACTTCTTGCGCTTGGCCGTGGAACGTAGCCAGCACCCACATCACTAGTGCGATGCATAAGGTAATGATTCTCATAGGTGTTCGATTTTTTTTGCCCCCAGTTTGCAGGCGGCGATTGATGAATTGTTAATTGTTTCGTTCTGCCACGGCAGTCCTAACTTTGGTGAATCCTTCTCCCAAGGCGTCGAAGACTCGATCCCGGAAACTTCGTTCCAGCTCGACTTCTACATCCATCAGCAGGGCTTGCGCATCCACCTTTTGCTGATTTGAATTCAGGATTCTTTTGGCAGCAATATCCCGCTGCGCCTTGGCCAATAACGCATCGATCTCTGCTGCACTTACAGTACTATTTTTTTCCTGTATTTTCTTTACTTCTTCAATTACTTGATCTACTTTTTGTTGAATAAACTGCTCCTCTTCCTGCGACTCCACCGCAACAGCAGTGTTCTCCTCTATCGATCTTTCCTGAAAAACAGTCTCTTCCTTATGTTCTGCAACAACGGAGTTGACAGATTCCTTTGTCTGGATCGTATTCTCTTTGAAGGTATTGGTAATTGCAACGGCTTCTTTATCCTCTATCACTTCTTCTTGTACGGCTCCCTCTTGTGATTTCGGCGTCTCTTCTTGGGTAACAGCCACTTGTTCCTCTTCTAGGTCGTTCACAGGAAGACGAATTTCATTTTCCTTTTCCTTTAGTGGATTGAAGTCTTTTGGATTTTCGATGCGATCCTCATTAACCAATTCATTTTCTTTCGGACCATTTCCGAAAAACAGCCAACTTCCTATGAATAGTATACCCACCAGACTGGCCGCAATCGCCATCCAAAAATAAGTGGGTTTTTTCTGTTGGGGTGTCGTCCCTAATCGAGACTCCAATTTACCCCAAGCACCTTCACTAGGCTGAAGCTCCCGCTCTTCCAGCTTTTCCCGTATGTTTTCTTCAAATTTAATGGGTGCCATAACTCAATGTATTGTTTTGTTTATTCACGGCTTTTTGAAGCATTTTTCTCGCTTTAAAAAGC
>JAHQVM010000080.1 GCA_019634365.1 Flavobacteriaceae bacterium
ATTTACCTAAGCTTTCTTGTATCTAATGGTGAATTGGTGGTTCCAGAATATAGCTTTTGGACAGAAATTAACATAGTCAATCTTATTCCAGAAAATTAAATTCAATATGATTAAGTCTAATTGGAAAACAAAAACTTCAAGATTTTCAGGGAAGCATAATTAACTTTCCATCCCTCAATTTTATCCTTATCTTGTGGCAAAAATGTAAATACCCCGATTCGCTATGAGATACTTATACGCCTTTCTTTTTACGCTTATTTCCATTACGTCCATAGGGCAAAGCCGTTTTTTACCACCATCCTCATCAGAACCCGTTGCCAGTAGTGGTGCGTTCGAAACCGTGGTGGCTACCATTCCTTACCAAGGGTATGACGAAACCCAAGCCTATTTTGGTCAAGGCCAATACGAAGTTTTCTTGGATAACTTAGACGGGGTACTCGATAACCCTATCATTGTATTGGACGGATTCGATCCCGGTGATAGCCGCGATATTACAGGATTGTACAATAGTTTGGAGTTTAACGGACAAAATATGGCCGACATCCTTAGGGACCAGGGCTACGATATAGTGATCTTAAATGCACCCTTCTATATCGCAGATGGAAAAGCCATCGATGGCGGAGCCGATTATATACAGCGAAACGCCTTTGTTTTGGCCGAGCTCATTACGATATTAAATGATGAGAAAGTAGGCGATGAAGAATTGGTCATATTAGGCCCGAGCATGGGTGGGCTTATCGCCCGTTATGGCTTGGCGTATATGGAAGAGAACGGTCTGCCACACGAAACCCGCTTGTACATCTCATTCGATGCACCGCACCGCGGTGCCAATGTACCCATTAGCTTACAGTACCTCATTAATTATTTGGCGTTCGAATTCGATAATCAACAAGCACAAGACATTGTGGAGTTTGTGCTTAACTCTCCCGCAGCCAAGGAGATGTTGGTGGATCATCTGGCGGCCCATTTGGCCGATGGATCCGATACAGACCAAGATCCTACCAAGTTATTGCCAGAAGGTGCTCCCGACTTCAGGGATGCCTTTCAGGCCGAATTGGATGCCCTTGGTTTTCCAGCCAACGTAAGAAATGTTGCCATGATCAATGGTAGTGGGAACGGAACCACGACAGGAAATCCGGGGATGCAAGTGATTAATACTACCTTGGATGTCATTCCAGGTACAAGCACTGCCGATGTCTCACTTAATTTTATGCCGGCTGCTAGTGAAACCCTTACTATTTCCTTTTGGGAGACCTTTTTGGGTCCTATTTCGGTAGGAAGCTTTAGTGCCGATGGGGAATCCACCGCAGCAAGTGATGGTGTGGATAGCGCTCCGGGAGGAACGGCCAATATCTCTGCTGCCTTGGGCGATGCAGGTGATAACCCTATAATTCAACAATTCATAGATGCTTTGGAGCAGGACGAATATTGCTTCATTCCAACCCTTAGTGCCTTGGCCATAGACGAAGCAGATTGGTATGCCGATCCTAATCTATCGGCCTCCCCTTTTGTAAACACCCATATTCCCGATCTGAACGAAGATCACGTAACGGTGACGCAGGAAGGAGCCGCTTTTGCCATCTTGGAGATTACAGGAACGGTTTTGGGTACTAATGACAGTACTAATTCCACCCTTTTCTTAATAGAGAACCCTGTTGATGAGGTACTTCGCTTGGCCGTGGATCCGACTTGGGTTTCAAATCAATTGGAACTATCCATTTACAATATGGGCGGTCAGCAGGTTTATGCAAAAACGTACGGCACGGTTTCTGATACTATAGAAATACGACATGGTCTTTCTTCAGGATTGTACATACTTAGTTTAACCGATTCTGAAGGGACATACAGCTATAAGTTGGTAGTAGAATAGGGATTAATCCTGTACTCCCATATACTTATTTTTAGTATTATTGTCGTATTAAAGTAAGTTGATAGAAGGTTTCATTATGTTCGACCCCCGCAGAATTAAGCGTGTTTTATTTGCCCTTTTGGTCATGTTATTGACGTATCCGGCAATTTCACAAAATCTTTCTCCTACACAGTTTACCACGGTTTGTGATAAAAGCCCTGGCGAAGTAGAGGAGTACCTAACAGCCAATAATTGGTTTTTTTTCGAAGCCAACGACGAATCCAAAAATAGGTTGGGAAATGCCAAGTTTGTGTACGATCGCCCCAATTTTAAATTAGGGGATTCTGCCGATTACCTTCTTTTCTTTCACTATTCTGAAAGTGCCAAGGCGAGAGGCATTGAAGTGCTTTTCAAGAATAAGGAAATGTATGCCAATTTCAATGAGCAAATGGCTAACCTGAAGTACAAGCTTACTTCATCTACCATAGACAACGGGAGCATTATTAAGGTCTACAAAAAAGGCTCTCAAATCATTGAGGTTACCATTCCGCCCAACTTCAAGGGAATGAATGGCTATAGGTATCTGTTTGCAAAAAATTCCAGTTACAAGAAGATTCGCAATAAGTAGGTTTTTAGGGGTGAGGAGTGAAAAGTGAAGAGTGATGGGTGAGATGTGCGCTGCGCACTGCCACTACCCACTGCAACTGCCAACTGTAAACTGAATCCTAACGATGATGATACGGTTCATTCCTAAGAATCGTAAATCCGCGATACAATTGCTCCACAAAGAACAAGCGAACCATTTGGTGGGAAAAAGTCATTTGGGATAAGGAAACCTTTCCCTGTGCCTTTTCGTAGACAGCTTTGCTGAAACCATAGGGTCCGCCAATGACAAAGACCAGATTTTTTAAACCACTGTTCATTTTTTTCTGAAGATAACCGGAAAATCCTACTGAATCGAACATCTTACCGTTTTCATCCAAAAGCACCAGCGTATCCGAATTAGACAAGCGCTTCAGAATTTCTTGTCCTTCCAGTTCTTTTTGCTGTGCTTCAGATAAATGCTTCGAATTCTTAATGTCTGGGATTACTTCAAGTGAAAAGGACACATAATGTTTAAGTCGCTTCATATAATTGTCGATAAGAACCTGTAGATTTTTATCATCTGTTTTCCCAATCGCAAGTAAGGTGATCTTCATAGTGCAAAAGTAGGAATTACAGCCATAGATAGCCTTTTCTTATTTTCAGTGGCGTAAGAAACCGTTGTATTTTCATAAGAGAATTCGATTTTGGGTCGATTCACCCCATGCTTTACAGGTTTAAACAGAATTGTTAAAATATTGTGGATCAATGGTATGGGTCGCTAAATTTTGTTAATTTCAATAAAAAGACCTCAAATCATGAAAAAGCTAATCATCAACGGAGCACTGCTAGTGCTCTCAACCCCTATTTTTTCCCAAGAAATCAGTCCCTTTATCCATGTCGATCAGTTTGGTTACGCTCCCAATGGGACCAAAGTAGCCGTATTATCCAATCCGGAAATCGGTTATAACAGTTCAGATAGTTATACTCCCAGTGCGGAGATTCAATTGCGTTCTGCCAATGACGACAGTGTTGTATACACAGCGAGTCCCGTAACTTGGAATGGTGGAGCCGTGCATGCACAATCGGGGGATCGTGGTTGGTGGTTCGATTTCTCTTCGATCATAGACGAAGGCAATTATTATGTCTACGACCCAACCCAAGACCAAAGATCGGGCACCTTCTTTATTTCCGATGCCCGATATACCGAAGTTCTAAAGGCTGCAGGAAGGGCTTTTTATTATAACCGTTGTAATGCGCCCAAAGACGAGCCGTATGCCCAAGGCTGGGACGATGGGGATAATTTCAACAATGCCTTACAGGATTATAATTGCCGCTATATCTATGATCCTTCCAATGGGAGCTTGGAAAAAAACCTTTCCGGAGGTTGGTTCGATGCCGGTGACTATAATAAGTACGTCACGTTCACTCATTCCACATTGCATAATTTGTTATGGGCCTATGAAGAGAATCCACAGGCGTTTGGGGATAATTGGAATATCCCGGAGTCTGGAAATGGCATCCCCGATATTATCGATGAAATTAAGTGGGAATTGGATTGGTTACTTAAAATGGTAAACCCCGATGGCAGTGTACATATAAAAATGGGAAGCCAGAACTTTGCCGAAAACAGTGCCTCACCGCCCAGTGCCAATACAGATCCAAGGTTTTACGGTCCCGTTTGCAGTTCGGCCTCCATCACCGCTGCAAGTGTTTTGGCACATGCGGCTAAAGTATTCGAAACCTTCCCGTCATTTGATGTGTATGCAGATACGCTCGAACAGACTGCAATCACAAGTTATGACTATGCCAAAACATTTGTAGATGCCGGAACCCTACAAACAGATTGTGATGATGGAAGTATCGTTGCTGGGGATGCCGATTTACCCGTCGACACCCAATTGGCCTTCTTTTTTACGGCCTCCGTTCATTTATTTGATATTACTGGCAATGCCATCTACAATGATTACGTAATAAACAATGTTTCCTCCTTGGAACAAATTGATTCCGACTTTTGGGGACCCTATTTTACCGAAGTAAATGATGCCCTAATATACTACACCCTACTGCCAGGAACGGATCCCGATACCGTAAACACCATTGTGACTTCATGGCTGGCTACTGTGAATAATGATTGGAACGATTTCTTCGGATTCTCAGAAAATGATCTCTATCGGGCGCAAATGCCGGACTGGTCTTATCACTGGGGCTCCAATCAGGCTAAATCGGGATACGGAGTCATTAATTTATTGGCTAAGAAATCCAATTTTTTTCCATCTTCAGAAGATGATTTTGATACGCAAATTGATGAAATCTTACATTATTTCCATGGGGTGAATCCTCAGGGTATGGTGTACCTGTCCAATATGTACGGTATGGGAGCAGACCGAAGTGCCAATGAAATATATCATACCTGGTTTGCCGATGGCACGGTTTACGACAATGCGATCACATCACCCATTGGTCCAGCCCCTGGGTTTGTGTGTGGTGGCCCGAACGCCCAATTTTCGGTGGCAAGCCTGGTACCACCTTACGATCAGCCCCAGCAAAAGAGCTATCTGGATTTTAACGATGGCTTTCCGAATAATTCCTGGGAAATCACCGAACCCGCTATTTATTACCAAGCATCTTACATTCGGCTATTGGCAGCGCGCACCGATGCAAGTCTGGTACTTTCCACAACGGAACCTTCGGCAGCTGCCAACGTACTACTGTATCCTAATCCAGCGAATGAGCGGATTCATTTCAAAGGATTGCAACAACCAAGCGATCTTAAAATCTATTCCGTAGCAGGGCAACTCATTTCTGAACAAAAAGTCACACAGGATGAATCCGTGGATGTGACTCATCTTTCCCAAGGCATTTATTTTGTAAAAATCTCTTTGGAAAATGGAACTTTAACAAAGAAACTATTGATAGAATAATTCTTGCATACCTCAAAAAATGACCCGTGATAGCTATAGGCTTCACGGGTTTTTTTAAATTAGCTGAAAATAGCCAATCCATGATTTCCCAGAAGAAATTCGATAAAGAGATAGATATTATTATTGCGAACGCCATTCGTGAGGATGTTGGCGCAGGAGACCACAGTTCTTTGGCCTGTATTCCCGAGGAAGCTCAGGGCAAAGCAAAACTATTGGTAAAGGACGAAGGAATCATTGCCGGTGTAGAATTTGCCCGCCGTGTTTTCGAATTCGTGGATCCAGGGCTTTCTATGGACGTACAGATAGACGATGGCACCTATGTAAAGTACGGTGATATATGCTTCTACGTTTCTGGAAATTCTCAATCTATTCTGAAAGCAGAACGATTGGTGCTCAATGCCATGCAGCGTATGAGTGCTATAGCTACCAAAACCAATGAATATGTGAAATTATTGAAGGGCACTGGGACCAAAATCTTGGATACCCGTAAAACTACTCCTGGGATTAGGGCCTTGGAAAAGTGGGCCGTAAAAATTGGAGGTGGTGAAAACCATCGTTTTGCATTGTATGATATGATTATGCTTAAGGACAATCATATAGATTTCTGCGGAAGTATTACCGAAACGATTTCCCAAACCCAAGCCTACCTCAAAAGTCGAAGTCTGGACCTTAAAATTATTGTTGAGGCCAGGAACTTGGATGAAATTGCAGAGATTTTACAGAGTGATGGGGTGTATAGAATCCTTATCGATAACTTCAATTATGAGGATACCCGTAAGGCAGTAGAAATGATTGGCGATACTTGCCTTACCGAATCAAGTGGTGGGATCACTTTGGATACTGTGCGTAAATACGCCGAATGCGGAGTGGATTATATTTCGAGTGGAGCCCTTACGCATTCGGTTTATAATATGGATTTGAGCTTAAAAGCCGTTTAATGGATTCTGAAATAGAAGATAGATTAAACAAAATACCGGTGGTTCGTACCCTGGTAAAATTGCTTAAGCTCATCGTTCTGCCAGGTTTTAAGGGATTGTCGCTATACGACCTTCTGGAAATATATATAGTAGGGATTATTAAGGGAACATTTTCCTCGCGGGCCAGTTCCATTGCCTATAGTTTTTTCATTGCAATTTTTCCCTTTTTACTTTTTATTCTAAACCTCATTCCGGTGATTAGAATAAAGAACTTCCAAAGCGAATTTTTGGATCTTATACAAAGGGTACTTCCGCCCCAAACGCAAGACTTTTTCATGCCAGTGATCACCGATATTGCCCTGAATCCTAGAAACAGCTTACTCTCGGTAACATTTTTTCTTACCATGTTCTTGGCAGCCAATGGTGTGAATTCCATTTTTAGTGCTTTCGAATATTCGGTGCATGTTACCATTAACCGGAATTTCTTTAGGCAGTACCTCATGGCCCTGATGGTGTCCATCTTTTTGGCATTGTTGTTGTTAATCACTGTGGGGTCGGTGCTCTATGGAGAATACATCATTAGCCAATTAAAGGCCAATGCCCTCATAGACGACACCTTTGCATGGATCAATTTCCTGCAGTATGCGGTCTTTATCATTATGTTGTACGTTGCGATTTCTACCCTGTATCATTTTGGGGTGAAGGAAGGAAGGCAAAGTAGGTTCTTTTCAATTGGGGCATTAATGACCACCCTTTTGTTTTTGCTAACTACTTATTTCTTTGGGGTTTATATAAATAACTTTAGCAACTACAACGAATTATATGGCTCGATTGGGGCACTATTGATCATGATGTTTTATATTTGGATCAATGCGAACCTATTGCTGTTGGGCTTTGAATTAAATATTTCATTGCAACGACTTAAGGAAAAATCAATACACAATACAAATCAACAATGAAGATGAAACAACTTATTTTGAAAAAAGGACTCTTAATTTTTGTAGCACTGCTAACGTTCAATTTTGCCAATGCCCAAACCAAAGTGGGTAGTGTAACACTCCCCAATTCCACCAATTTTGGAGGTGAGGAGTTAGTGCTGAATGGAGGCGGAATACGGAAAAAAGCGTTTTTCAAATTATACTCAGCAGGATTGTACCTAAAATCCAAGTCCGGTGATGCGAGTAGTATTATTAATGCCGATGAGACGATGGCCATTAAAATGGAAATTACATCCAAATTGGTTTCCAGTGACCGAATGAAAAGTGCGGTAAACGATGGTTTCGATGCGGCCATGAATGGTGATACTTCATCGTTATCTTCGGAAATCGATAAATTTATCGGATTCTTCAGCGATGAAATCGTGAAGGGAAATATCTTCGATATTACGTACCAAAAGGGGAGAGGAGCCGTTATATATAAGAATGGCAAAGAACTGGGTGTGATCTCAGGAATGGCATTCAAAAAAGCCCTTTTTGCAATTTGGCTAGGAAGTGATCCAGCCGATGATAATCTTAAAGAGGGAATGTTAGGAAGCTAAATCACCCCATATGAAAACAAAACTCGCCCTTTTAGTATCACTTTTTGTATCCATCACCCTGATGGGACAGGAGGTCATTGGAAAATGGAAAACCATTGACGATGTCTCTGGAGAAGCCAAATCCGTCTTGGAAATCTATGAAGAAGATGGCAAGGTTTATGGAAAAGTAGTCGAAATCATTAAAGAAGACCGTCAGGATGCCGTTTGCGATCAGTGCAAAGGCGATGATAAGGATCAGCCTATTATGGGAATGACCATTATTAGAGGGTTGGAAAAGGATGGTGACGAATACAATGGCGGTAGGATTTTGGATCCCGAAAATGGGAAACTCTACAAATGTTACATTACCCTAGAAGATCCGGACACCTTGAAAGTCCGTGGATACATCGGAATCTCTTTGTTGGGGCGAACCCAATATTGGTACCGGGTAAAGTAGGGCATTGTTCATAAAATAGTAAAAAGGCTGTTCGTTTATTGAACAGCCTTTTTTAATTTTAAGCGCGAACAGCAATATACTTCCATTGTACTTTATCGATGTCATTCTTCCCATTCCCCTGAAACAACACTTTACTTATAGTGTGAATAAGGATGAGGCTTATTTCCTTAAGCCAGGGATGCGTGTGTCGGTACCTTTCGGGAAATCGAAAATATACACGGCCTTGGTCTATGGCGTTCACCAGAACGAACCTCCGGCCTATGAAACAAAGAGCATCGACCAGATATTGGATGAGACGCCTTTGGTAACCCAATCTCAACTGAAACATTGGGAATGGATTGCGATGTATTATATGTGTACTCTTGGAGAGGTGATTCGAGCTGCATTGCCCAGTGCCTTTCTATTGGAAAGCGAAACCATTGTAACCAAGACCGCTAAAGAACCGTTGAGTGAAGATGGTCTTTCCGATGATGAGTTTATGGTGTATGAAGCCTTAACGCATCAGTCTTCCTTGCACATTAATGATATCCGTAGTCTACTGGATCGCAAGAATGTGGTGAAAGTACTTCAAACTTTGATGGAGTTGGGGCTGGCAACCGTTCAAGAAGAAGTGTACGAGCAGTACAAACCCAAACTGAAACGCTATCTAAAACTTGCCAATGCATATTCCGATGAGGAGTCATTACGGGAATTGCTGGATACCCTACATCGAGCTCCCAAGCAACGTCAGATTTTGATGACACTTTTTATGCTATCCACCACCGAAGAAGATATAGAATCTACCCACTTGCAGAAGAAATCGGATAGCAATGCTGCCGTTCTACGTACCTTAATCGATAAAGGAATTCTGGAGGAGTACTACCTTCAGAAAGATCGTATAGAATATCAAGGTGATGCAGCCTCCGAGGTAAAAGAGCTTAGTCCTGCCCAAGCGAAGGCGTTGCAGGAGATCGAATCGTCCTTCGAAATGAAAGATATCACGTTGTTGCATGGTGTAACCTCGAGCGGTAAAACAGAAGTTTATGTGCAGCTTATCGAATCGATGTTGGCGACGGGAAGACAAATACTGTACATGCTTCCGGAGATTGCATTAACGGCTCAGTTAATTGGCCGTCTTCAGCAATATTTTGGGGAGAAAATCTCTGTGTACCATTCGAGATATTCCCTCAACGAACGCGTTGAGGTATGGAAGAATGTACTGAATCGAAAATCGAAGGCGCAGATTGTTATTGGCGCGCGCTCTTCCATGTTCCTACCGTTTCAGGATTTGGGATTGATCATCATTGACGAGGAGCATGAGCCTTCCTTTAAACAGTACAGTCCTGCACCACGGTATCACGCCAGGGACGCTGCCATGGTATTGGCTCAACTGCACGGCGCCAAAGTCTTATTGGGGTCTGCCACACCCTCGCTGGAATCGTATTACAATGCACAGGAAAATAAATTCGGTTTGGTCTTGTTGAAAGAACGCTATGGAATGGTTTTGATGCCCGACATAGAACTGGTGGATATTCGTGACAAACTGAAACGAAAGCGCATGAACGGGCATTTCAGTGATCGCTTATTGGAGACAATGGAAGAAGCTCTAGAGGAGCAGGAGCAGATCATTCTTTTTCAAAACCGCCGTGGTTTCTCCCCCATAGTAGAATGTACTACCTGTGGAGTGGCACCACAATGCCCTAATTGCGATGTGAGTTTAACCTATCATCAACGCAGAAACGAACTCCGCTGCCATTATTGTGGGTATCAGATGGCGATGTTGGTATCTTGTATGGCCTGTGGAAGCGAAACGATGGATCCCAAAGGTTTTGGTACTGAGCAGATAGAGGAAGAGCTTAAGGAGTTGTTTCCCGACCACCGTATTGCCCGAATGGATCAGGATACCACCAAAGGCAAGCATGCCTATGAAAAATTGATCGAGCGTATGGAAAACGGGGAGATCGATATCGTAGGCGCCATGTATGATGTAAATACGGGCAGTGTGAACTTTCTCGAACCCATTCAGATTTCACTGTAGATCAATCCTATCCCATTTAATTACACGAATATC